>JBAQCP010000139.1:0-1710 GCA_049294295.1 Gammaproteobacteria bacterium
AAATTGACCGATTCCTGTTTAAACTCGGCTGTATATTTTCTATTCTGTCTTGCCATTTTAAACACCTCTTCATTATTACTCGTAAGTTTAACAAATTAGTGTCTACAGGTGTGGGGCAAGATCAAATACAACATTTACAGTATTGATAGATGAAGTTGAAAATCATCTACACCCGAGTATGCAAAGACAAATATTGCCTAATTTGTTAGAGGCTTTTCCACATATTAATTTCATTGTCTCAACTCATAGTCCACTTATTATCGGGTCTGTGCGTAATTCATATGTTTATGCACTTCGATACAATAGTACTGGAAAAGTTGTTAGTGAAAAACTTGATTTAATCGACCAGGCTAAAACGGCATCGGAAATATTGGATGAGGTGCTAGGCGTATCATTTACTATGCCAATTTGGGCTGAGGAAGTTCTTAATCGAATAGTTGAATCCTATTCAAAGTTACCCATGACTCCAACAGACTTTTTAAATATGAGGAAATCGTTGGCAGAAAGCGGGCTTGAGAAGCTAATGCCAAGCGCTATTGTGGCTTTATTAGAAGAAAAAAATGATTAAAATTAAACGACCACAATGTCCAAATCAGTCGGCGCTGTTTTCTGGTAATTATAAACATGCTGATAATAAATCAGTTTTAATCGAAGCTAATTTTGATAAATGTATGTATTGTGAAAGTAAGGTGTCACATGTATATTTTGGTGATATTGAACATATTAAGCCAAAAAAATTATTTCCCGAATTAGAATTTGATTGGGGCAATCTGGGATTCGCTTGCGCTAAGTGTAATGGCTCAAAGAAAGACAACTATGATGCCAAAACTCCATGTGTTGATCCATATTTAGAAGCGCCAGATAATTTTTTGATTGCGCTTGGGCCATTTATAAAGCATAAGCAAGGATCGGAGCGTGGTGAATATACAATAAAGATCATTGATTTAAATAGAGCGCAATTAATTGAAAAAAGACTGCATCGATTAACACAAATAGAAAAGGCTATTGACGCATGTTTTAGAACTCAAAACGAGGAGCTTCGAAAAGCTGCATTGGCTGAGCTTCTAATTGAGGCTCATCAAGATAAAGAATATTCATTAATTGTTAGATCTCTTTTCATCCAGCATAAACTGATATGACAATTCTGTTGGTATCATGGCTTTAATCGATTATATCGTTGCGTCTGGTTGAAAATACGCTTACTCTCAATTTGCATCTACCATCGATTTATCCATTCATTAACATCAGGCTCATGCACGGGATCCGTCCTCTAACTAGACATCTTTCTCTTTCCAGATACTTCCTCTGAAAACACCCATTCTTAGATAACCGACTGTTCCTAACATAGTAATGAATAGTAATGAAACGTTGAATAAGACCAATCAGAAGCATTCAAAGCAAGACCATGTTTCACAGGATTGTAATGAATATAATTAACATGATTCTCATAATCCAATTCATTTCTAATCGCATACTCCCAAAATTTTTTCTGACAAACTATATTTTCATTCCAAATTCTAGAATCTGGAATGGTTTTAGGAGATTGGCGATATTTTCGAATTTTTCACCTGAAAAATCCTATTAACTGATCTTGCCCCACACCTGTAGACACTAATTTGTTAAACTTACGAGTAATAATGAAGAGGTGTTTAAAATGGCAAGACAGAATAGAAAATATACAGCCGAGTTTAAACAGGAATCGGTCAATTT
>JBAQCP010000140.1:0-4335 GCA_049294295.1 Gammaproteobacteria bacterium
GATTCCGCTACGCTCCATCCAGGCTACGCGCTCGCGATGACGGCGGTTGCTGTTGTTGAGCGACAATTTACTGTAGGCTTCCTATTGAAAAATAAAGTAAAATAGCCTCAAAATCGGACAGGATACACGCAGTGATTATTACACGTTACCTAAGCAAAGAAGTCATGAACGCCTTAATAGCGATCACTCTCATTCTGTTGTTGGCTTTTTTAAGCCAACAAGTCGTCCGTTACCTGAATTATGTCGCGATTGGTAAAATTCCAACCGGCATCCTCCTGCAATTGGTCAGTTTTGAAATCCCTTATCTATTAGCTTTTTTATTACCCTTGGGTCTTTATTTAGGCATTTTGCTCGCTTACGGCCGCCTATATTCCGATAATGAGATGGCCATTTTGCAAATGAGCGGCTTCGGTCGTCGTCGTTTAATGCGCTTAACGGTCATGATAGGTGCTGTGGTTTCGTTAATCGTGCTGCTCCTAATGACTTGGGTGAATCCGCTTATCTCGGCCAAGCGCCAAGTGATGATGGCCAGTGACGAGGCAACCCTGCATTTGGTTGAAACCTTAATTCCTGGTCGTTTCCAAACCAGCCCCGATGGCCGCCATGTCATGTATGTGGAAAAATTATCTCGGAATCACGAGCGCGCTGAAAATGTATTTATGGCACAAGAATTAAAACAAGCGGCAGCGACGACAGAAGACGGTGGGCCGGTACAGCCTGCATGGATGTTAGTATCAGCAAAAGAAGGGTATCAAGAAAAAGATCCTGCTTCATCCGATCAATTTTTTGTCACGAGGGATGGCTATCGTTACGAAGGTACCCCTGGGCAAAACGATTACAAAATTGTTCAATTTAAAAAATACGCCGTTCGTATTTTGCAAGGCGACCCGCGTGTCACTCACCAAGAAGTAGAAACATTGTCGACCCTTAAGCTTTGGCAAGAATATGCTAAACCAAAAGAAGCGGCTGAATTTCAATGGCGATTCTCAGTCGCTTTTTCTGCGATTTTATTAGCGTTATTAGCCGTACCTTTGAGTCGAGTGCGACCAAGACAGGGTCGATTTTTGGCATTGTTACCGGCAATTTTAATTTATATTTTCTACATCAATTTATTGTTTGTTGCACGTCACTGGGTTGAGCAGGGCGATATTTCAATTGCGGTAGGGATGTGGTGGGTGCATGGGTTGATGCTGGCAGTTGTTGGCCTTATTTTATTATTTAACGCGAGGCAGTGGTCCGCATGATTCGTATCTTAGAAAGACACATTGCTAAAACAATTATCCTGGCAACCGGCCTTGCTGCGTTAGTGATTACGGGTGTATTGTTTTTGATGGCTTTATTGACGGAATTTAAAAATATTGGTGAAGGTGATTACACGCTTGGCCAGGCACTTCTTTATGTGTTGTTCCGCTTACCTAATCAAATTTATCAATTTTCTCCGATGTTGGTGTTGCTAGGTAGTATTATTGGCCTTAGTACACTGGCGTCGCATCGCGAATTGGCTGTCATGCGGGCATCTGGTTTTTCAATTAAGCGCATTATGGGTAGTGTATTAATGGCGGCATTTTTATTAGTGCTGCTGATAGGTTTGCTGGGTGAGTGGATTGCGCCTAATCTTAGTTACAAGGCCGAAATAAGAAAAGAAAACCTGCAAAATGGCGGGCAAGCTGTCGTAACGGCCTCTGGTATTTGGTTTCACGTTGATAATAATTTTATTCATGTACAGAACGTGGTGGGACGTCAGTTGTTGGAGGGTGTCACACGTTATCAGTTTGACGATCAGCACCGTTTGCAGGCTGCTTACTACGCTAAAAAATTAATTATGGAAAATGATCAATGGCAGATGATCGATGTAGTTAAAACCAATTTTTATGATGAGCGTACAAAAAGTAAGGCAGAAGATAAGGCTGTCTGGGATTTAAAATTTAATTCTAATTTATTGAATATTGGTTTGGTTGAGCCTAACGAACTGTCATTGCCTAAATTAACAAAATTTGCTCGCTACTTAGAGCGTAATGGTTTGCAAGCAGCGCAATATCGATATGATTTTTGGCAGCGAATTTTTCAGCCGTTTGCTTCACTTGTCATGATTTTCTTGGCGCTACCGTTTGTCTTGGGCGCGATGAGTAATTCAACGCTAGGTTGGCGGATTATGGCGGGGATCTTGGTTGGGTTTACGTTCTTTATTTCTAATGCTTTCTTAGGCCAGTTGTCGATTGTTTATCAAGTGCCGCCTATGTTGGCTGCTGCTTTGCCGCTCTTGTTGTTTTTACTGCTAGGGGTGGTGTTGTCTAGGCGGTTGATTCGATTGTAAAAAAAAGAGTAAAGCTTGTCATCCTTTGTCGTCCCGCGCGCAGGCGCGGGATCCAGTAGAGCTTGAGATGGTCTAGCTTTTCTGGATCCCGTGCCTGCGCACGGGACGACAAGGGTGGTAAGCGGTCAAAAAAATCGCAATTTGCGCCATTTTGCGATTTCATGCTGTAATTGCATTACACATTAAGAGTAGGGCAAAACGATGGCGCAATCAGTCAGGTTATCAGACAATTTGATAAAACAAGCCAAAGCTGTTGGCGAAGCAATGTCTCGTTCTTGTGCGGGACAAATTGAGCACTGGGCAAAAATAGGGAAAATTGCAGAAGAAAATCCTGATTTATCCTATGAATTTATTAAAGATAGCTTGCTTGCTAAAGCAGAAATTGATAATGGATTTGTTGATGATTATGGCTTTGGTGGTTAAACAATCCAACTCATTCAAGAGCGCTATTAAAAAATTACCTAAGCAATGCAAGACGATTTTGGATGGCGAAATAAAGAAATTAGTCCAAAATCATTTCTTAGGTGAACGTAAAATTAGTGGTTGATGAATCTTTGCTAAATTTTTCGAGTCAGATTGAGCATATTTCTAGCTAATTTAATGCGGTTTCCAGGTGTGGAAAGTTGATATTAATGTTGGTTCATAAAATACGCACTCTCAATTCAAATAATGAACAATTGGCGATGAAAATAATATCAATGAAATGAATATAATACAAAAAATTAATATTTTATATGTGAAAATATAAAATATATCTTGTATAAAATGTGAATTATTATTAGTTTACACCTTAAGAAAAACTTAAGACTGTTTGTATATTGCCCATTATAAGGTTGCCTGGATGCAGATAACAAGATTATAAGCCAAAAGCTTTTATATTAGCGTTTATGATTAAGGAAGATGTATATGAGCCGAATTAGTGGATTTTTTAGCGCTTTAGCTAAGAGAGCAATGGCAGGCAATAGAGGTTACGCCGAAAACTTCGTTTTTTATAAAATAATAAATTTTGATTCAAAAAATAAAAAATATTTACTCCAGTGTATCAACTCTAAAGCTACCTTCAATGCGACATTGAAAGAAATTGTTGATGACCAAGATATAGTTGGTGCTTTACATCCAATCCAATCTTGTTATGTTGGAATCGAGTATGCTAATTATTTTAGCCAAATACCCGTTGAATTAACTAAAAATACGTATACATGTAGTCAAAGCAGATATGGAAAATATAGTTTAAGGTTTTTAGATAGAAAAAAGAATGTTGGTTTTCTTGATTGTGCTAGTAATTCTGAGATGCTGATGGATCCAAGAGACATCGCTTTATCTAATGTTTTTATCAAAGAGTTTGATTCTATTCATGCATTTTATATTGGAATTCAAGCTGGAGTAAAAATGAATAAAACGATCGCCTATAATCTTTCGCCTAACAAACCTAAGCTCAGGTTGATTAAATAAATGTTAAAAATTGTAGAAAAAAGATCTATAACTACCGAAGAATTTTATGGAATTAATAAAGAAGTTATTAATTCCGCTGGATATTTTTATATCAATATTCTAAGTATGCTATACGTTGCAATTATGTTATGCAATGCAATTCTCACAAATAGATACATTGGAAATAATCATTTTTATCTATTAGGTGGTACGCTAACGTCACCGTTTATTTTTATATTAGATGATATTATCGCTGAAGTATTTGGTTATAAGATTGCAAGAAATATAATCTTTTCCGGTTTTGCTGCACAATGCTGTTTTGTATTAATTTGTTTTTTAGCGGTAACATCGCCTTTTCCTGATTTCTTTCAAAATAGCGAATCTTATTATAATATTTTAGGACCATCGTTGATAAGAATAACTCTTAGTGGGTTTATTGCTTATATAATTGCTAACATTATTAATTTGATCTTGCCCCACACCTGTAGACACTAATTTGTTAAACTTACGAGTAATAATGAAGAGGTGTTTAAAATGGCAAGACAGAATAGAAAATATACAGCCGAGTTTAAACAGGAATCGGTCAATTT
>JBAQCP010000141.1:0-11759 GCA_049294295.1 Gammaproteobacteria bacterium
TAACGATACTTCTGCTGTATGTTTGAAATGGGTTCCCGCTTTCGCGGGAATGACAGTAGTGACTCGCAATAACGGCAGTGGCTCCATGCGGGCTACACACCCGTTCAATCTTTGCTATAAGTATCTATTTTGATCTTTTTTTAAGTCAAACAATTATTTAAAAAAAGTTAACGATATATGGTTGACAAAAACCCTTAACCTTCTTATTATTGCGCCTCTCTCAGAGCAAAGGGGGCTATAGCTCAGCTGGGAGAGCGCTTGCATGGCATGCAAGAGGTCGCCGGTTCAATCCCGGCTAGCTCCAGAGTGGCGTTAAAACAAACGTCCCCATCGTCTAGAGGCCTAGGACACCGCCCTTTCACGGCGATAACCCGGGTTCGAATCCCGGTGGGGACGCTAGTTAAATCATTAACTAGCGTTTAAATCGAAAGCTTCAATAAATTCTTCTTATTTCTTCTTAATACATCGATTTTTGATTTTATTCATTCCTAAGAATATTGATTCACATAGTTGGGTGGGAAAGTTTAAAGGCAGGTTAGCGGTTGTTTGATCTATTACAGTAGCCATAAAGTCAATTTATGGCTGTAAAGCTATATTTTTGAAGTATGGCTTTATAGCCATAAAATAGTTAATAGCTCAACTTATTAAAACGGTGAGAGCCGCGTAACTGCTGTAGACAACGGCTTTACCAGCATAGCAACAATTTCCTTATGGCTGGTTATACGGGCTGTAGCCAAAATAATACTGTGATTTGAGCTACTTAATTCTAAGGAAATCGGTTTTGTAATGGGAGTTTTTGTTAGCGCATTTAGCAAGCTATCAAAATAGCGGAGCAATTCTTCTTCGTTGTATATTCCAGAGAAAGAATCTACTTGAAAGAGGCCGCCTAGTGCTGGGTTATTGAGTTCTTTTTCTATTTTTTCGACAAATTCATGAGGCGGGATCTCATTTATTTTTTGCATCAGTTGATCAAAGATATCGAGTTTGTTTGCAAGGATATATTGCTTTGCGATATGAGCCACGCCAAAACAAACGCCACTCTCATAGGCGCAGTACCCTAATTGTTGCATGCGCTTAATAAGCCATGCTTGACCGTCAGGGGTAGTAGGCATTGGGCACTTCTCGATGAACAGAGAGTAGCAGGGCGCTACGCTCGGGGTCGATGAATCACATCCATTTCCATTGTTGTCCGCGGTTGTTGTTCCATAGCGGCTTCCTTTTTTCGTATTGCTAATATTTGTTCTTTTAACGTAGCGTATAACTCATCTACTTCTTTACCGCGAAAGATGAAACTAAAAAAATTAAAGCCTTTCAATGTAGAAAGGTCAGTGGATGCGACGATCTCTTCTACCCGATTAAATTTCGTATTCTCATCTGTTTCTGCATGAGTAAAGACGTCTTTTAATTGTTTGATATTTGCGGGCTCTTTAGCGGCTATACCAACACCTTTAGTCGACCATTTTTCTCGGTGAAGGTTGTGCTCAAGTTTAGCTAAAAAATATTTTTTATCAGGTATGTGATCATTTTCTTTTAGATGATCTTCTATTTCTCGGCCTAGCCCGTGAGCATTTTCATCGGTAATGGTAAAGGTGCGAGACAGGTAGGGGAGTTGTAGGTTTGCATGAAGATCAATGTCATTGTTATGTACGATAAATTCTTTTTGTGCTTCTGAAATGGCATTTAAAAAGCTAAAGGCGGGATTCATATCAAGAAATTCATTTGAGTCGACATAAGTCGGACCTACGAATAACCACAATGTGATAGATAATATATGCTCATTGTAGGTTGGTTGTGCGCGCAATATATCTAAGGATAGTCGATATTTTTCGATAAACGCATTTAAAGCAGGGATCATGCTATCGATGTTTAAAGCGCCGGTACGGAATATGTAGTTCTGTCTCGTTGTGCTCATGAGAGTTTTCCTCTTCTTATGTTTAGTGCGTATTATGTTTGCTTAACACGTACCTGCGCGTACACAGGGATCAATCATATCTCCCGTCTCAACTTGTATCGTCACATGATTAATTTGAAAATCATGCTGCAACGCTGCTTGAATTTTTTTGTGATCCGCATCTGTCAGCGGCGTGTTAGGCATCACTAAATGAGCCGTCAATGCCACTTCACGAGTGCTTAATCCCCAAATATGTAAATCATGTACGGCGACCACACCTGGATACTGAGCTAAATATTGCTTCACACCCGCATGGTCTATGTAGTGTGGCACCGCATCCATGATTAAACTTAATGAGTTTCTTAATAATCCCCATGTCCCCCAAAGAACTATGGCAACAATTATCAGACCAATCACCGGATCTATCCAAACCTGGCCGGTATATTTAATCACAATGGCTGATACAACCACGCCGACCAACAGCAGCATATCCATTAATAGATGTAAGAATGCACCGCGAATATTTAAGTCATCACCGCCGTGTCGAAATAATAACGAGCTGCCGCCATTTACTAAAATACCAATTAAACCCACGGCAATCACAGTGGATTCATCCACGCCAGTGAGATGAAATATTTTATAAATAGATTCATAGGCAATGAGTGCAGAGGTGGCAACTAATATAAAGGCATTAATTAAGGCAGCAATAATCGTTGTGCGCTTAAAGCCGTAGCTATAACGCTTTCTCGATGGGAACGAGAGCAGCCAATTGGCAAGCCCCGCTAAAATCAAACCTAGTCCATCACCTAGATTGTGCGCCGCATCAGCTAACAAGCTCATGGAGTGAGCCATGATGCCATATCCCGCTTCTGCGAAGGTGTAACCTAAGGTAAGTACAATGGCAATGATAAAAGCCTTATTGAAAGACTTTGCTTCATCGTGATGATGATCATGCCCGTGCCCGTGGTGATGATTGTGCCCCATAATTAGTCTCTTCTTAAGCTGTCAGTCGATGCCATAGGTGTAGGATAGCGCAATACTGTCCAGTAGCAAGACACAATAAAGGTAATAATAACGGCGGCTTGTGCTAAATAAGCCGTTTGCGCTGGCATCAAATTATTAGCCTGCGCCATGTAAATGACTAATAGGGAAAATTCACTCATTTGCCCTAAACGGACGCCAATCTCAAAACTAACGGGTTTCACTTCACCTGAGCGGAAAAGCAGCCAGCCAAAGGTGAGCGGTTTAATAATAAGCGTCAGCCCCGCTAAAATGGCAGCTGGTATAATGACTTCGGGCAAATAGCCAAAATTGAAGCTGGCACCGATGGTAAAGAAGAAAATCACTAAAAAGAAGTCGCGTAACGGCTTTAAATTTTCAGCGATGTAATAAGAAATAGGATTAGACGCAAGCGCAACACCCGCAATGAAGGCGCCAATTTCATCGGATAAGCCTAAGGTATGGCTAAGTTGCGCCATGCACAAACACCAGCCTATCGATAGAATAAAGATGTACTCTTGAATGCGGTCAAACCGTTCTAGCAACGGTATTAATAAATAGCGTTGGAAGAGGTAAGCCACGGTTAATAAAATAGGGAAAGCGCTTGCGATTAATATTAAGTGACTAGCGGAACCCGCCTCAACGCGATTGGCGACTAGCTCAAGTCCGAGTAGTGCACCAATTGCTATTAAATCTTGTAACAGCAGAATACTAACGACTAATTCACCGGTATGTTGATGATGCAAGATAGTCGTGGGTAATAATTTAATACCAATAATCGTACTAGAAAACATAGTCGCCACACCAATGATGGCGCTGACTTGATAGGTATTGCCAATAAGATAGCAAGGAAAGAAACCGATCATAAAGAAGATAATCGAGCTAATCAATGTTAGCACACTCATTTTCCGCAGCGAGTGGAAAAGATTTTGAGGTTGCAGATGCAAACCCAATAAGAACAATAAGAAGATAATGCCAATATCGCCGACTTGGCGAATATTAGCTGTGCTATGTATAAACTTTAATCCCCAGGGGCCGAAAGCGGCACCTAGGGCAATATAAGCAACCAGCAGCGACTGACGCGTCAGTAACGCCATCGTTGATAAGACGGCGGTACCGGAGAAAATCAAAAACATTAGGTAAGTCGCATTTTGAGTATCTGGCATTAATCATCCTCGAGTAAAGAGACCAGGCGTGCGTTTCCGCCAACAGCAGTCGTGTTAATGGAGAGCGCTCGCTCAACACACAATCTAGGCAGGTAATGCGGACCACCTGCTTTAGGGCCTGTGCCTGAGAGACGTTCGCCGCCGAAGGGTTGTACACCGACCACTGCGCCTATCATATTTCTATTGACGTACATATTACCGACTGGCATTCGGTTTGCAATGTATTGTACGGTTGCTTCTATTCGGCTATGGATACCTAAGGTCAAGCCATAGCCAGTATTTATAATGCTATCCATGACTTTATCTAAATCACGGGCTGCGTAACGAATTACATGTAAT
The DNA here is from genome assembly GCA_049294295.1 of Gammaproteobacteria bacterium. GTDB lineage: Bacteria > Pseudomonadota > Gammaproteobacteria > DSM-16500 > DSM-16500 > Aquicella. The sequence continues at coordinate 4,396 of JBAQCP010000141.1, forward strand.
ATGGGGCCAAATACCTCACCTTCCAAGGTGCTTAAGTCTTTTAATTCGTAAGCACGAGGGGTGAAAAAATGACCAGCTAAGGTATCCGGTGCATCGACTTCGGCAATTAAGACTGCTTGTGCCTGCATTTTATCTGCATGTTTTTTGAGCATATCATAAGCATCGGTATCAATAACAGGGCCAATGTCTGTTGATAGTTGTGTGGGATCGCCCATAGTGAGTTCTGCCATATAGCCTTTTAGCATGGTTAAAAGCTTAGGTGCGATTTCTTCTTGTACAAATAAAACGCGTAATGCGGAGCAGCGTTGGCCAGCACTATTGAATGCGGAGTAGGCAATGTCAGCAACGGCTTGTTCAGCTAAGGCTGAGGAATCCACTAACATGGCGTTTTGACCACCGGTTTCTGCGATGAGCATCGCAATGGGTCCGGGTCTATGTGCTAGGGTTTGTTCGATTAATTTAGCGGTGGCGGTTGAACCGGTAAACATGACACCGGCGACTCTAATGTCATTTACTAATTTAGCACCAACCGTTTCGCCGTTGCCGATTAATAATTGTAACGCATCTTTGGGCACGCCCGCTTGATGGAGTAGTTCAATCACTTTGCAAGCAACGATAGGCGTTTGTTCTGCCGGTTTTGCAATTACAACATTGCCGGTAACTAGTGCGGCTAGTATTTGCCCGGCAAAAATAGCGACGGGGAAATTCCAGGGGCTAATACAGGTAATAATACCGCGAGGATGTAAGGTTAGTTGATTAGCTTCACCAGTTGGTCCTGGTAATACTGTTGGCAATAAATCTTGGCGCGCGCGATAAGCATAGTAACGACAAAAATCAATCGCTTCTCTAATTTCAGAGAGACAGTCAGCAATACATTTACCGCCTTCTTTAGATAGCATGGCCATTAATGTGGGTATGTTTTCTTGTAAAAGATCAGCGGCTTTTTCTAAGATAGCGGCGCGCTCTTCGACAGGCGTTGCAGCCCATGTACCTTTTGCGTTAACAGCTATTTGTAATGCTTTTTCTACGTCTTCATCAGTTGCATCACTGACAGTGCCTATGATTTCTTGTTGATTAGCAGGTGTTGTGACCTTTCTTGCTAATTTAGATGTCACCATTTTGCCATTAATGATAGAGCCTGCGATCCATTGGTTGGTAACGGCGTTATCTAATTGCGCTTTCAAATCATTAAAAACGTTTTGATTTGATAAATCTAACCCCGCGGAGTTTTTCCAAGCACCATAAATATTTTTTGGTGAAGGAATATGGGGGTGTGATTTATTCGTCAGTGCGGCAATGCGCGCAACGGGATCAAATACAATATGATCAAGCGGCGTTGTTTCATCTGATAATTGATTAACGAAAGAACTATTAGCCCCATTTTCTAGTAAGCGTCTGACTAAATAACCCAATAAGTCTTGATGAGTGCCTACGGGCGCATAAATACGTGCCGGACGATTATATTTATTTTTGTCGACGATTTGATCGTATAAAGGTCTGCCCATGCCGTGCAAGCATTGGAATTCAAATTCGGAATGGCTGCCCGCCATTTTCATAATGGCAGCAACAGAGTAAGCATTATGCGTACCAAATTGGGGATAGAAGCAATTTGGTTGGCTTAATAATTTTTTAGCACAAGCAAGATAAGAAACATCAGTCGAATTTTTTCGGGTAAAGACAGGGTAGTTATTAAATCCCTGTATTTGGCTAGTTTTAATTTCGCCATCCCAGTACGCGCCTTTGACTAAGCGCACCATAATGCGTCTGCCATATTGTTTGGATAAGTCTGCTAGCCAGTCTAAGGCGAAGGATGCACGTTTTTGATAAGCTTGCACAGCAAGACCCAAGCCATTCCAGCCATTGAGGGAAGGATTTGCAAATACGGCTTCAAAAATTTCTAATGACAATTCTAAGCGATCTGCTTCTTCAGCATCGACCGTTAAGCCAATATTGTATTGTTTAGCTTGTTTTGCAAGTGCTAGTAAGAGTGGCGGCAATTCTTGCATGACACGTTCGCGTTTTGCATATTCATAGCGCGGATGTAAAGCAGATAATTTAATAGAGATACCAGGATTCTCAGCGGGATCTTTATCAGTTGCTGCTTTGCCGATGGCATCAATGGCTTGAACGTAAAGAGCATAATAATGTTTAGCATCTTCTGCGGTGCGAGCAGATTCTCCTAACATATCGTAAGAGAAACGGTAGCCTTTTTCTTCCAGTTCTTCTGCACGTTTCAATGCATCTTCAATATTTTCACCCATGACAAATTGCTTGCCTATGGTTTTCATCATTTTCAAAATAATAGGACGGATCACGGCAATACCTAAACGGCTGGTCGCGCGCTTAAACGAGCTGAATAAACTTTTTTCTTGGCTGAGAGTGGGTGCGTACACTTTGCCCGTAATGAGTAAAGACCAGGTAGCTGCATTTAAGAAAAGCGAATGCTGGGTGCCTAAATGATTTTTCCATTCGGCGGTTGATAGTTTGTCGCTAATAAATTTATCCATCGTCGCTTTATCTGGAATGCGGAGCAGTGCTTCTGCTAGGCACATTAAAGCAATGCCTTCATCAGTGGATAAATCATATTGATGCAAGAGGGAGTCGATTTTGCCTTGGCTCTTTTTATATTCGCGTATGTTATTGACTAATTCTTTAGCAGTTTCGGTAATCCCAGGAATATCTGCTTGCGGTAGGGTGGCTAAGGGGAGTAGTAATTCTATGCAGGCTGCCTCATCCATTCGGTAGGCGTTTGTGATAGTATTCTGCAGCGAGTTTAGTTTGGCAATAGGGGCTTGAGTTAGCATTGTTCCATCCGTGACGTAAGTATTTAATTTATTGTCTATTCCTACTGTCATCCCTCGTTACGCTCGGGATGACAGTGGCAGTTTCAGAGTAACAGTAGAAGCAAGGGTTAATTTATTCCCTATTTTAGTAAAAATCGATGGTTTGACTAGAAAAATATGAGGTGTGAGTGGTTGTATTAGCAAAACGATTCCGGGGCTTGTTGCCCGTGGTGATAGATGTGGAGACTTCGGGCTTAAATCCGGCAACGGATGCCCTATTAGAGATTGCGGCAGTGACCTTGACGGTAGACGCTCAGGGCAAGCTTTGCCGTGATCAAACAGTAGCCTATCATGTCGAGCCATTCCCCGGCGCACGTATTGCCCAGGATGCCTTGGAGATTACGGGTATCGATCCCACTCAGCCCTTACGTTTTGCGATTCCTGAGAGCCAAGCGTTACATCGAATTTTTGAGGCTGTTAGAGAACAGCTCGCAAAAACTGGCTGTTACCGAGCGGTGCTAGTTGGGCATAATGCCTGGTTTGATTTGAGTTTCGTGCTGGCCGCTGCTGAACGGTCTAATATTAAGTATCATCCCTTTCATACCTTTACGACATTTGATACAGCAGCGCTTGCTGCACTAACATTAGGTGAAACGGTTTTAGCAAGGGCTACCCGACGAGCTAGAATCCCATTCGATGTTCAGCAGGCACATTCTGCTATTTATGATACTGAACGTACGGCGGAATTGTTTTGTTATATCGTGAATAAGTGGGATGGGTTGTTTTTGAAAGGATAGGAATGTAGCCCGGATGACGCGCAGCGACAGCCGGGTTACAACTATACTGTGTGGGCCTAATTGTGCTAAGTCTTCATTAATGTTCTTTAAAACCTGTTCTTTTGCCTCTGGGCTAACAAGCCGATCTATTTCTGTTGTAATATAGGCTTGTGTTTCCTGCCCGCTTAATTGGCTAACAATAATATGCCTAATTATTTCTCGTCTTTGTTGTCGATATGCAACGCGTATTGGATCAAAACCAATTGCGCCAATAGTTGCGTCGTATAATAGCGTAGGGCGCAAATATGAATATTGATATAGGTCAGTCAATGGTCTGGTATCATTTAATTCATAAATTGCAATCATGGCATCGGTATAATCTTGCTGACTGATGTCATTAAATGATGAGAAGTACGTTTGTTGACATCAACAAATGGCTGTAGATAGGTAATATGAATTAATAAAAACAGACTTTGTTCATAAGGATTTTTAATGACAGCTGCTTTATCGCAGATTTCATGAAGATAAGTCTGTAGTAAGTTCGGATTTTCTAGTGGTATGTAAATCGAGCCGCCAATACGTACACCGTAATCACGAACTTTTCCAGAATATTGTGTTGCAATTAATCTATCAGATAATAAGTAATGCAGTGTGAAAATAGTCGATTCTTCAACCTCAATTTCATTGGGAGTATTCACTAGATATCGAATTGTTTTGTTTCAAGCAATGAATAGGTGTTGCCTTCTAACCGAGACGAATTATAGGGAAGGTCAATAAGAAGTCGTTGATAGATTTGTTGCGCATAGGTGCCGGCAGGCTCGTTGTTTCTTGCTCGTTTACCTGACGCAAAAAGATGTTCTTGCATGTCTTGTGGCATGTAAAAATCAGTGTTGGGACGATAGCTTTGCATCCATGCTGGGTTATAAGTGACTGGATTGCGTAAGGTGTATGGACGTTTAATTTGCTGAAGTATTTTTTGGCCATTTATGTGCTATGTTTGTGAAGCGAGATTGGTAGTAGTTATTCTAACCAAATTATAATCAAAAAAATGCCAGCATAAGCTGGCATCTTTATCAGCAGCAATAACTACGCTAAGTAAAAATCTAATGTCTTCTTCAACCCAGTTGCAAAATCAACCTTAGGTTCCCAACCTAAATGTTCTTTCGCTTGAGCAATCGCAGGCACACGTAAGGCAACGTCTTGATAACCAGCACCATAATAAGTCTTAGCATCAATATCCACTAACTGCGCTTTCTTCGCATTATCAGCATACTTAGGATAATCACGCGTAATGTAGTCTTTTAACATTTCAGCTAACTGACGAACAGAAATACTTTCGTGCGGGTTGCCAACGTTAAAGATACGGTTATGCGCATCGTTATCTTTCTTTTCCATGATGTTAATCAACGCATCAATACCGTCGCCAATGTAAGTCATGCAACGTTGTTGCGCGCCGCCATCAACTAAGTTGATGTCTTCACCACGTAAAATGTTACCGATAAATTGGGACAATACGCGAGAGCTGCCTTTCTTATCATTGAATGGATTATCTAAGCGTGGGCCGTACCAGTTGAATGGGCGGAATAAGGTATAAGATAAATTTTTATGTTTGCCGTAAGCATAAATCACGCGGTCTAATAATTGTTTAGAGGTAGAATAGATCCAACGTTCTTTGTTGATAGGGCCGGTCACCAAGTTACTGGTTTCTTCATCAAATGCTTTATCAGGGCACATGCCATACACTTCTGAGGTAGATGGGAAGATGACGTGTTTTTTATATTCAGCGCACTGACGAATAATATCTAAGTTCGCTTCAAAATCTAATTCAAATACACGCAATGGATCTTGCACATAGGTTGCAGGCGTTGCAACCGCCACTAAAGGCAAGACAACATCACATTTTTGAATATGTTCACTGATCCATTCTTTATTTTTAGTAATGTCGCCAGTGGTGAAATGAAAGCGTGGATTAGATAAGCAATCAGTTAGTTTATCTTGGGTTAAATCCATCGCATAAATTTGCCAATCTTTTTTGGCTAAAATAGTTTCACTTAAGTGTGAACCAATAAAGCCATTAGCACCGAGAATTAAAACGTTCATAAATGTTACCCAACTATTTAATTAAAAATTTGATACATGACATCCAGCACTCTGTCGTGTTCAGCATCAGTCATCGCAGGAAAAAGCGGTAGACTAACAATGCGTTCACAGACTTCTTCAGCTTGTGGAAAATCACCTAATTTAAAGCCAAAAACTTGGCGGTAATACGGATATAAATGTGCGGCACGGTAATGCAATCCTGTGCCAATGTTTTGCGCTTTCATGGCTTCCATGAATTCATGTCTATGCATTCCTGCTACATCTTCGTTAATTAAAGGCGCATAGAGGTGCCATGAATGTAAATGTTCATACGTTGGTGCTTGCGGCAGTGTCCATTGTGCCCAATCAGATAAGGCTTCCTGATAACGATTTGCTAATGCTAGACGACGCGTATTAAATTCGTTTAAGGCTTTCAATTGATGAATGCCAATGGCTGCTTGAATATCCATCATGTTGGCTTTAAAGCCTGGTAACACAATTTCATAATCTTGACTGCCGGCTTTACTGAAGCGATTCCAGGCTTGTCTATCCATGCCGTGAAAACTTAACTTAGCCACTTGCGCTGCTAAGTCAGCATCGCGTGTAACAACGCAGCCGCCTTCACCCGTTGTCATATTTTTATTGGGGTGGAAACTAAATACTTGCGTGTCGCCAAAGCTGCCTATGCGTTTGTCTTTATAGGCGCTACCCATAGCATGTGCCGCATCTTCTAGGACGCGTAAATTATATTTGTCAGCTATTTCATAGATAACATCTAAATCAACTGCGAGGCCTGCAAAGTGAACCGGTAAAATGACTTTGGTTCGCTCAGTTATTGCATCTTCTAACTGGTTGAGGTCCATATTGCGTGTGTGCGGGTCAATATCCACTAAAACAGGCGTACCACCGGCTAATACAATCGTATTTAATGTCGCTGCGAAGGTAAGCGGGGTCGTAATGACCTCATCGCCAGGCTGTAAATCCATTGCTAGTAAAGCAAGGTGTAAGCCGGTCGTCGCAGAGTTGAGCGGCAATACATAAGGGGCATCAAAATAGGCTTTGAGATCTTCCGTAAACTGGCCAACACGAGGGCCAGTTGTAATCCAGCCGCTTTCCAGGCAATGAACCACTTCATCAATGGCTTCTTGGCTAATACTGGGGCGGGAAAAGGGTAGAAATGTCTCAGCCATGTCTTAATCTCTCTTAGCCACTTTGGGCAACCAGGTAAACACCAGAAATAATAATGAAGATGCCTAGCATGCGAACAGAGGTTAATGGTTCGCCAAATAAGTAGTAAGCAGCTATGGCGTTCACTATATAGCCAATGCTCAGCATTGGATAGGCAAAGCTGACTTGAACGCGGGATAATACGAGCAACCACACAAGAACACTCGCCACGTACATAGTTAAGCCGCTGATTATAGGCAAGTTTCCTATAACCTTGAGTCCTATAGGCCAGATATTGCTCATCGAAAAATCAAAATGACCAATGTTATTCATGCCTGCTTTTAGCAGGATTTGGGCGCTGGCATTTAATAGTACGCCTAGCAAAATTAGTGCAAATACGATCATAAAATAAGTAATCCCCTCAATTTGAGGGCTAATCATACAAAATTTTTGACCTATTTTATAGGTTTAGGCGTTTAAAATGGGATATAATGGGTGCCATTTTGAATTTCGGCGGTTTTTGGCGGGAGTTTACTACAGCTAACTGCCGTCATTGCTT
>JBAQCP010000142.1:0-6359 GCA_049294295.1 Gammaproteobacteria bacterium
GCTAAAAGAATATCAGAATTAGGCGCTGTGACTGATAAGGTCACTGTACCTGCATTGGGTCCTTGAATAATTGCGCCTGTTTCACTAATGGTGCCGCCTGCTGTTAAGGATAATGTTCCTGTACCAATATTCGATGCGCCTAATGCTAAAGCGAGACTGTTAGTTAAGCTTATATTATTGTTACCACTGTTATTGAGTGAGACTGAACCCGTAAAATTATTGCCAGCATTGTTTAAGTTAATGGCACCAGCACCTGCATTAATCGTTGCAGCACCTGCACCTGCTGCTTGTATAATCGCACCTGTTTGTGAAATACCTAATCCGGTTAAGGTTAATGTGCCGCTGCCAACATTGGCTGACCCTATCGTTAATGGACTAGAATTTGTAAATACGACATTATTATTGCCGCTGTTATTGAGGAACACAGAACCCCCAATAGTATTATTTTGATTGGCAATAATTGAATGATTACCTGCTAGAAGAGTGACAGTGCCCGGTACGACAACTGCGCCTAATTGAATGATATTGCCACCAATGCCGCCAGTTAACGAACCGCTAGTATCAGCATATAAGTTACCACCATCATGTAAGGTAAATGCTGGCGCGAAAATGCCTGCATTGTCAAAGATGATGGTGAGGTTACGTAAACTAGTTAATAAGTCTATATTTGTAGATGTAAAGCCCGCATTAATATGGATATTACGTCTGCCAAGATCGCGAATATTGCTTAAGGTACCGCCATAAACGACAGCGCCAGTAAAGTCATTAGGTTGTGAAGCCAAGAGAATATCGGAGTTAGGTGCTGTAACAGATAATGTCACAGTACCAGCATTGGCAGCTTGAACAATAGCGCCTGTTTCAGTGATGCTGCCACCCGCCGTCAGCGCCATTGTGCCTGAGCCAACGTTTGATGCACCTATTGCTAAAGCAATACTATTGCTTAGGTTTACATTGTTGTTACCACTGTTATTAAGTGATACAGCACCCGTTAAACTATTGCCAGCGTTGGCTAAGTTAATGGCGCCAGCGCCTGCATTAATGCTTACCGCACCTGCATTAGGCACTTGCGTAATGGCGCCCAATTGGGTAATACCGACGCTCGTTAATGTTAATGTGCCGCTGCCTAATGAAGAAGTTGTCGGACCTATCGTTAATAAGCCGTTATTTGTGACGGCCACATTATTATTACCTACGTTCGTGAGTAATACAGAACCGGTGAACTGATTAGCTTGGGTTAAGAGTATAGATGCAGTTGCATCGAAACTTGAGTTACCCGCTACAGTTAATGGATCCGTTTCACTGATTGCACCAATGGCCCTTGCCGTTAAATTTCCACTAATAGTGGAGCTGCCAAAATTAATATTGTCTGAATTGTTAAACGTGACATCATTCGCGCTGGAAATGATGAGGTTATCGATATTATTAGCAGAATTGGTTAGGCTAATGTTGTGCGTCGTACCTGCAGCCAAAGTCGTAAGACTATTCAAGTCGTTCTGTGTAATTGCGTCACTTTGCGTAATGTCACCATTGGCTGTGATACTTAAGTCACCTGCAAGATTAATGTCTGCCAAATCTAAGTTGTTGGTGTCTTGCAAAGTCACATTATTGCCGCTAGTAATAGCAACGGAAGTAAAATCATTGGAAGCATTATTTAATGTAATATCATTTGCAATACCAGCTGAAAACGTAGCACGCTTATTAGCATCATTAACAAGAAGTCTGCCGCCACTTTGTGTAATTGCGCTATTGGCTATGACACTTAAATTGCCTGAAATATCGAAAGGACCTAAGTCAATCGCATTAGCATCTTGTATTAACACATCGCCGGCATTCATAATCGCAAGCGTGCTAAAATCATTGTTAGCTTGATCCAACGTGATAGAGCTATTGTTATTGGCCGTCAAAGTGGTCGTGCCTCCAACACTGATATCGCCACTATCCGTTATATTACCACCGGATGTCACCCCTAACGTGCCAGTGATAACTGATGTTCCAAAATCAATGGCACCTAAATTATTTATTTCTACATTATTGCCGCTCGTAATCGCAACGGTACCAAAATTATTATTAGCAGCATTAAGAATGAGATTGCTACTGCCTACATCAAATGTGATAGCCTGACCAATACCACTGATTGCGTTAGCAGTGATTAAGCCGCCATTTGTTTTTAAAGTTAGATTATTTATCAATTGCGTGTTGTTACTTAAATTAATCGCACCACCATTTGTCGTTAAATTAGATCCTAATTGAATGAGCCCCACACCCGTTGGCGTAATAGTGATAGCTTGGCTTGCCCCAGTTGATTGCACTGGGCCATTCACAATGATATTCGAATCACTGATGTTGCCGAGTAATGAAATGGTTCCAGCCGCGATAAGTGAACTGCCCGATTGTAATTCCACACTCACGCCTGAATTTGCAAAGAGATTAGACCCTTGCAGTGTCAGATTACCGCTGCTATTAACTGAGCCAGTACCGGTCACGCGTACGCCGCCCAAGCCAGTATTATTATCATCTGCAATAAAAGTTAAATTGGAACCGATGCCGGTACTGGTAACTGGGCCGTTAATAATGAGATCAGCATTGGATATCGCAATAACTTGCGCTGAAGTAAACGTTAAATTTCCAAAAAATTGACTATGGCTGCCACCATCTAAGGTAATATTTCCTAATCCTAATATGGGCGATGCATTAAGTTCAACACCACCACCTAACGTTAAAATACCGCCTGAGCCGCCGCTTGTATCTAACACGCCATTAATGATCACAGAGCTCAACAAATCATCGGTATTAGCTGCCGTAATAGAGATAGATCCGCCGGGGCTCAGTTGATCAAGCGATGTCTGAATACCACTCGCACCTACGGTAATAGTGCCTGCCTGAGTGCTAGCGAGGTTAACATTGCCGCCTGCGGTTTTGATGAGACCTGATGTCGTCAAATTACCACCGATGGTTGCAGCAAAGCTTTGACTTAACGCAGAGCCTATTGCAAGGTCATTCACATCTTGTAAAGAAACAGCACCTGCGTGCGCAACAGAAATAATGTTAAAGTCATTGGCTATCGTATCTAATGTAATATTTCCTGTACCGGAATCCAGTGTAGTTGTCTTACCGACTCCGTTAGCAATAATGGCACCCGTTTGAGTGATTGCGCCAGTGGTGGTAAGAGTGAGATTACCTAATACGGTCGAAGCAACTAAATTAAGGTCGTTGGCATCTGTGACGCTTACATCATTGCCACTCGCTACTGCGAAATTGCTGAAATCATTATTTACATTGGTCAGAATAATATTGCCTGCGTTTACAGAGAAAAGAGCCGTTCTACCTAAACCATTAACGGTCAAGGAACCACTTTGAGTCAATGAACCATTCGTATTCACCGTGAGATTACCGGAAATAACAGAGGCAGCTAAATCGAGTTCGTTTAAATCAGTCAAGTTCACATCATTGCCGCTTTGAATAGCCACCGTTGAAAAATCATTAGCAACAGAGGTTAAAGTAATGTTATTGGTAGCACCCGCTCCAAAACTTGCAGGACCTATTACGCTTAATCCGCCACTTTGTGTAATCGAACCACCAGCGGTGACTGTATAACTACCAGCGACAGAAGATGCACCTAAAATGAGGCTGCCGGCATCTCTCAAGCCAACATTATTACCGCTCACAATTGAGACTATGCTAAATTGATTGCTCGCATTGATTAAGGAAATGTTATTGGCACCAGCAGTCAGTGTTGTTAGCGCGTTAGCAGTATTTATATTTAACGCACCACTTTGCCCAATATCACCGCCTGCTGTCAGCGCCAAATTACCTGTTAAGGTTAAAGCAGGGAGAGTGATACCTGTGTTATTAAAGATAAAAGTGAGATTACGTAAGCCAGTGGGTAAAGTAGGTACTGCAGCATTGACTGCCACATTGCGTAACGCCAAATCTCTCACATTGCCATTATTAGTAATGATAGGGGTAGTGCTGAAATTATTTGCAGCCGTTGCTAACAAAATATCTGCAGCAGTGCTGACAGTAAATGTAGGGGTGCCCGATACCACTAATGCGCCACTTTGGATGATTGAACCATCAACATTTGCTGTTAAATTTCCGCTTAAAGTTAAAGTCGGCAGCGTTATACCCGTATTATCAAAGATGGCTGTTAGATTACGTAAACTGGTCAATGAGCCTAAATTGGTAGGCAAGGTGGCACCCGTATTAATGTTGCGAAGTGCGACATCACGGATGTTACTCAAGGTACCGCCAAAAGTGATTTGACCTGACAAATTGTTAGCTTGCGTATTTAAGAGGAAATCTGAATTAATGAGGTTAGAAGCGAAAGTAATTGCACCGCCACTTGCAGCTTGTGTAAGAGCACCTGTCTCATTTAGGCTGCCGCTAGTGATAATGTCTACTGTACCTGAACCTATTGTTGATGCAGCTAGTGTTAAAGCTGCATTGTTTGTTAGTGCAATATTATTCGCGCCGCTATTGTTAAGTGAAACAGCACCTGTAAATAGATTATTGCTATCTGCTAAGTTAATAATGCCGGCGCCTGCATTAATACTAACATCTGCAGCGCCAGCTTCTTGAACGATTTCCCCAATTTGTGAAATTCCTATGCCTGTTAAGTTCAATGTGCCGCTGCCAACAGCTGATGTTCCCATGGTCAATAAACCACTATTGCTCAGTGCCACATTGTTATTGCCACTATTATTTAATGAGACAGCACCGGTAAACGTATTATTTTGAGTTAAGGTAATAGCATTTTCGTTTGCATTAAAAGTAGCAGCTCCCGCACTTGCTGCCTGAACAATCGCGCCGGTTTGTGTCAGCGCTCCATTTGCAATAATATCTAATGTACCTGTACCAACTGATAAACTACCCAGCATTAACGCAGCGGCATTAGTCAGCGCAACATTATTAGCACCACTATTATTTAAAGATACGGCGCCGGTAAGTATATTGTTTTGCGTTAAAGTAATGGCATTTGCACCAGCCGTAAAGCTAGCAGCGCCTGCATTTGCAGCTTGTGTCATTACACCAATTTGCGTGATAGGACCGTTTGCAATGACAGTGAATGTGCCGGATCCAACGGAGGTTGTATCTAAGACTAATGCATCATCATTGGTAAGGGCTACATTGTTTGCGCCAGTATTTAATAATGATATCGCGCCGGTAAATGCATTATTTTGAGTTAAACTAATTGCGTTGCCATCCGCATTAATTGTCACATTACCCGCCCCTGCAGCTTGAGTAATCGCACCTACTTCACTAATCGCACCCATTGTTGTAATAGCGAATGTGCCAGAGCCAATGGATGAAGCACCCAAGATTAAGGCATTGAGATTAGATAGAGTGACGTTATTAGCACCACTATTATTGAATGAGACAGCACCGGTAAAGTTATTACCACTATTTCCTAAGGCAATGGCATTAGCACCAGCATTAATAGTAACAACGCCTGCATTAGCTCCTTGCATAATAGCACCTATTTGTGAAACGCCAGCGCCTGTTAAAGTCAATGTGCCACTGCCAATGCTAGAGGCTGCAAGATTGAGAGCCAGATCATTGGTAAGTGCGATATTATTATTGCCACTATTGTTAAGTGCAACCGTTCCCGAGAAAAGATTGTTTTGTGTTAACGTGATTGGATGTGATCCTGCACTAAAGCTTGATGTGCCTGGCACTGTAATGACGCCAACTTGCGTAATGCTACCCCCCGTTCCTCCACTGAGCGATCCACTGGTATCAAAAATTAAATTACCACCATTATGCAGCGTTAAGGTTGGCATAAAGATATCAGCATTATCAAAGATCAACGTTAAATTACGTGAATTCGTTAATAATTGTAAATCAGTAATGGGTGGTGGGATGTTTGCTGAAATATTGCGTACCGCAACATCGCGAACATTACTTAAAGTACCCGCGAAAGCAACAGCTCCTGTAAAATTATTAGTCTGGGTGCTTAAGAGCAGATCCGAGGAAGGCATTGTGAGATTAAAAGTAATAGTTCCTGCATTTGCTTCTTGAGTAATGGGGCCTGTTTCGCTGATAGATCCGCCAGATGTCAGGCTGAGGGCACCACTACCTATATTAGATGTAGCCATCACTAATGCTGTGGCATCGGTGAGTTGAACATCATTTGCGCCGCTATTATTAAGTGACACAGCATTGGTAAATGTATTGGCTGCATTGCTTAAGTCAATGGCACCAGCACCAGCATTGATTGTTACCAATCCCGCATTAGCGGCTTGAGTCATACTGCCAGTTTGTGAAACACCTAAACCAGTTAGATCTAATGCACCACTACCCACACTCGATGCACCTAAACTCAATGCAATGGCATTAGTGATGGCTACATTGTTATTACC
>JBAQCP010000143.1:0-12274 GCA_049294295.1 Gammaproteobacteria bacterium
CAGCAAAAGTATCGTTATAAATGAATTCCTGCTTTCGCGGGAATGACAGTAGTGGCTCGCAATGACGGCTGTGAAAATATTATTCGACTGTTATCTCATAAGTCCCTTCAGAACGCGCGTCAGCGTCTTTGGAATAAAGTCCCAAACTTAGGTATTGCTCATATTCCGTTAAACAGGTAATAGCATTACCTGGCGCTACACGATGCTCTGAACCATTGCACAGCACATAGATAGGCATTACTGCCTTGCCGCTCGTCAAACGTTCATTAACCCTAATTGAAAAAGACTGGTTAGCCTGTAAATAAAGACCAAGTACATTTTGCTGACTAGTCAGCTGCCAAACATCTCCTGCAAAAGCCTGAACCACAAACGTACTGGCTAGAAAAAATGCAAATATTTTTTTCATCTTGTTCCACCTCAAATTAAAGCTTTCAACCCAATAACAGCTGCTTGACGTCAACCTGCCACGCATTATACTTCCTCTCATATTATTAATCATTCATCCTGGAGACGCGTCCCACATGGAAAAATTTAACGCACTTTATGCCCAATCTGGCGGGGTTACCTCCGTTATCAACGCCTCTGCTTGCGGATTAATCCAAGCAGCTCGCGCACACAGCGACAAAATTGGCAAAGTATTTGCCGCTAGAAATGGCATTATTGGCGCTCTTACAGAAGATCTAATCGACACTAGCCTAGAATCAGATGCAGATATTGCAGCACTACGTCACACGCCAGCCGGTGCATTCGGCTCTTGCCGCCATAAATTAGGCTCCATTGAAAAACATCGCAAACAATACGAGCGCTTGGTTGAAGTTTTTACTGCTCATAACATTCGTTATTTCTTTTACAATGGCGGCGGTGACTCCCAAGATACAGCATACAAAGTATCTCAAATTAGCCAGGAATTAGGCTACCCTATCACTTGCATCGGTGTGCCTAAAACGGTTGATAATGACTTACCTTTCACTGACAACTCTCCAGGGTTTGGTTCCGTTGCAAAATACGTTGCGGTTTCCATTAAAGAAGCAGGCTTAGATGTTGCATCGATGGCGCTTACTTCTACCAAAGTATTTATTTTAGAAGTAATGGGTCGTCACGCGGGCTGGATTGCAGCAGCAGGCGGGCTCGCCGCAGAAAAAGAAGGTGATGCACCGCATATTATTTTATTCCCAGAAATTAAATTAAATGTTGAAGCTTTCTTAAAGCGTGTTGAAACCTGTGTGAAAAAATTTGGCTATTGCGCCCTTGTTGTTTCTGAAGGTGTTAAAAATATTGATGGTGATTTTATTTCTGAATCGGGTTTAGTTGACGCCTTTGGTCACAAACAATTAGGCGGTGTCGCACCTGTTATTGCTAAATTAGTGAAAGATAATTTAGGCTACAAATATCACTGGGCATTAGCAGACTATCTACAACGTTCTGCACGTCATATTGCATCTAAGACTGACGTTGAACAAGCATATGCACTTGGCAAAGCAGCTGTTGAATTTGCATTAGCTGGCAAGAATGCAGTCATGCCGATTATTGTTAGAGAAAAAGGTGACACCTACCGTTGGAGCATAGGCGAAGCCCCATTAGAAAAAGTCGCGAATGTTGAAGTTAAAATGCCTAGAGAATTTATCACTGAAGATGGCTTCGGTATTACGCAACCTTGCAGAGATTATTTATCACCTTTAATTCAAGGTGAAGATTACCCGCCGTATAAAGATGGATTGCCGGTGTACGTGACGTTGAAAAATCTACCTGTTGAGAAGAAGTTAACGACGACGTTTGAGATTGCTTAAAGCTTGAAAATGTGTAGCCCGCATGAAATGCGGGTTTTTTCGAATTATCAAACAAAATCCCCGCATTTCATGCGGGCTACGCTATATGCAGGAATAATTCACCTTGAAAGATCGACTTCCAGGTCATTCACAACCAAAATTAAGTGTGAATAAACTGCTTTTAGGCAGACAAGATTGCTGTTCTGCCGGTGATAAGATGCTTATTGGCGGCAGAACAGTTTTTCTGTGCCATCAAACAAAATCCCTGCATTTCATGCAGGCTACACACCTCTGTGTTTTGTTGTGTGCTTCTTAATAAACGGGCAATAAAGCCTGGTTTGCTTCGCTCGCGCTCGCAATGACGGCAGTTACTCTATCCAGGCTACGCTTGCTATCTTTTTATCAATATTATCATGCCATTATAAAAGCACGTTTAGTATTTTGCATTTTGTATTCATTTGTAATACAATTAAATACAAATAGGCGAGCTTGGAGGAGCATGAAATGACCGCAAAGACTAACCCCAAAACTATCCGGCTGGAACAAGATTTGCAAAGTACGGTGGATAAATGGCTCAAACAGCATCCTGATTTTAATATGTCAATCTTAGCAAATATGGCAATCCGCAGATTTGTATCCAACGACCAAACACTTGAAGCAGTCGAAGTCACTTCTGCTTCAAAACATGATGTCAAAAAGTCATTAGAAAAGCTTCTAGTGAAGCATAAAAAGACACTAGATGAATTGAAGTAGATGAAAATTGAACTTATATCGCTTCATGATGTATTAGAAATAAATGAAGCAATTTGCACCATGGTTAATCAAGAATCTGTTTGCATGGATACCGGTAAAGTAGAAAGCGCTTTAGGAACAGCATTTTACCCAGGAAACTATCCGTTTCAATATGGAAGTATCGCAAAAGTAGCTGGCGCTCTTTGTTACTTTTTAATAAAAGCGCACGCATTTATGGATGGTAACAAACGAACAGCAGCATTAGCTGCCACAATGTTGATGGACTTAAACGGATATGAATTATCTTACCCCTTATCTATAAAAGACGATATAACCGAATTTACATATGTTATTGAAATGGCAGCCTCTTCCAGCATGAGTAAAGAACAATTAATAGCATGGTTTGATCATCACAAGAGTAATAACTCGCGATGATAGCGAGGCAGTTAAATATCCTCACTTCCCAATCCCTGCTTCTTCATAATCTCTCGCAAAGCCTTAAGTGCCGTCATTTGAATTTGGCGAACGCGTTCACGAGTTAAACCAACCGCCTCACCCACTTCTTCTAGCGTTTGCCTTTCATAGCCATTCAAACCAAAACGGCGTTCAATCACTTCACGTTGCTTATCATTTAACTCATGCAAGCAATGCTCAATATTATGATGCAAGTCTTCGCTTGTTAAAGCATCCAATGGATCTTCTGCATTTTTATCAGCTAAGGCATCAATTAAGGGGCGCCCCGTGCTATTTTCGCTAGACACTTGCATATCTAATGAAATCATATGCTCGTTTAATTCCATCATATCTTTGACATCATCGAAGGTCTTGCCCATGGCTTCTGCAATTTCATGGTAAGTTGCTGGATGATCATTTTTTTTGGTTAACTCACGAGCCATCGATAGATAAGAGTTTAATTCTCTCAATACATGGATAGGTAAGCGTATCGTGCGTGTTTGGTTCATGATGGCACGCTCTATGGTTTGGCGTATCCACCAAGTAGCATAAGTCGAAAAACGGAATCCGCGTTCAGGGTCAAATTTCTCAACAGCACGCAGCAACCCTAAGTTGCCTTCTTCAATGATATCTGAAAAATCTAATCCACGATTGTAATATCGTCGTGCAATTTTTACGACTAACCGTAAATTACTAACGATCATTCTTTTTCTTGCCGCTTGATCACCTTTTACCACTAAACGTCCGTACATCACCTCTTCTTCAGCGGTTAGCAAAGGAGAATAACCTATTTCTTTGAGATACATTTGCGTGGAATCAAGCATGGGGTCTTGTGCGTGGAGTTTGTTTGCAATCGCTGCGATCTCTTCATGTTCCGCTGCGACTATTAGATGTTCATCTGAAGGCTCTTCTATATTCAAAGAAACCGTCTCTTCATTTTCTAAGAGTTCTGAAGCATCAGTGATCGTCGGTTTCTTTTTTTTGACCATTATAGTTGACCTGCATAAGCTAGCCTAACTTCATAGTCATGGGGTCTATTGGTTTACCAGCGCGGCGGATTTCAAAGTGCAGCATGGCCTTACCAGATCCGCTATTTTCCCCCATGTCCGCTATTTTTTGCCCCTGCTTTACCCATTGCCCTTCTTTTACAAACAGCTGGCGATTATAGGCGTAAGCAGATAAATACATTTGGTTATGTTTGATAATAATCAAATTGCCATAACCTCTCAGTCCACTCCCACAGTATACCACTTTACCCCCTGCCGCTGCATAAATAGGTTCACCTAAGCGTCCTGAGATGTTGATTCCTTTATTAAAACCAGAATAGTAATTGATGACTCTGCCTTTGGCGGGCCATATCCATACACTGTCATTCCCGCGAAAGCGGGAATCTATCTCTGACGTTTCTTCAGAGGCAGGTTTGAGATGGATTCCCGCTTTCGCGGGAATGACAGTGCTGGGTGCGGGAATGACGGTGGGTGTTACTGCAATGACGGTCGGGGTTATTGGAATAAAAGTAGTATTCTCTGGGCTGACAGAAACTTTTGCATGCACAACTGAGTTGGTATTCGCAACCCCCAGAGAAATAACCTGCCCTTTACGCAAAATATAAGGAGACTTTAAATGATTACTCGCCACCAACTGACGATAATCCAAACCATAACGCCAAGCTACTTCATACACTGACTCTTGGCGTGCCGTACGATGCACGCCTGCTCTTGGAATAGGATCAATGGTATTAATCTCGGTGACGGGTGCATAATTATCACTATCACCGCAAGCCAATAGCATTAATGCAAAAAAACTAATGGCGCATCCTTGCCCTACTCTTCGCAGCATAATTTATCCTATTTCTATTGGCTCAACCCAGCTAGATAATTCATCCATCACTTTGTAATGCGTTAAGTCTACGTGCAAAGGTGTAATAGAAACATAGCCGCTATTGACTGCATAAAAATCGGTACCAGGGCCTGCATCTTGCTCAGGGCCAGGCTGACCTACCCAGTAAATTTTACGATTACGTGGATCTAAGGCTTTAATAGTAGGTTCTGCAATATGACGTGTGCCTAAACGGGTAACTTGAATACCCTTTAATTCTGAAAAAGGAAGATCAGGTATATTGACGTTTAAGATCGTATCGTAGGTTAGTGGTGTTTCGCGCAACCGTTCAACAACAATTTTGGCGACTTGCGCAGCAGTATCATAATGTTGACAGCGTGGACCCGCTAACGAAATTGCAACCGATGGCAACCCTAAAAAGCGGCCTTCTGTCGCTGCTGCAACCGTACCCGAATATAAAACGTCGTCACTAAGATTAGAGCCTTCGTTAATACCAGACACAACCATATCGGGCATTTCTTTTAACAAACCGGTCACTGCTAAATGCACGCAGTCTGTTGGTGTCCCATTAACGCTAAAAAAACCGCTAGACGTACTGATCACTCGCAATGGATTTTCTAAAGTCAAAGAATTACTGACGCCACTTCTATTTCTATCAGGAGCCACGACTGTGATGTCAGCAATTTTTTCAAGTGCTGCTGCTAATTGTGCAAGCCCTGGTGCATGTACACCATCATCATTACTAATTAAAATTTTCATTCCATCTTCCTATTTTACAATCTGATAAAAAGTTTCATCCTTCTTTACCATACCCAATTCATTGCGGGCACGTGCTTCAATCGCATCTTGACCATGCTGTAAGCGCTCGATTTGAAAAACCAACTCTTCATTACGTTTTTTTAATTGTTCATTCTCAGTCATTTGCACCGCAATATTTTGCTTAAGCTGCAAAAAATCACGAATACCACCTGCCTCAAACCAAAGACGACCTTGCAAAAAAACTAGCAGGCCCAGCAATGCAATTAGTAATAAACTAAATCGTCCGAATAACATTAAGACGTCACTCGCTCTGCATTAATAAATTTTGAAAAGATATTCATCCCTGCATAGCGGCCTTTCACACCCAATTGTTCTTGAATGCGTAATAATTGATTGTACTTAGCAACCCGATCTGTACGGCAGAGGGAACCTGTTTTGATTTGACCTGCGTTGGTGGCAACAGCAATGTCAGCAATCGTTGTATCTTCTGTTTCGCCGGAGCGATGAGAAATAACATTATTATAATCCGCCGCTTTTGCCATTTGAATGGCCGCCAAAGTCTCGGTTAACGTACCAATTTGATTGGGCTTAATTAAAATAGCATTAGCAACGTGCTGTGCTATACCTTTTTCTAAGATAGCCGTGTTTGTCACAAACAAATCATCGCCGACTAATTGAATGCGGTTGCCTAAACGCTTAGTTAAGGCTTTCCAGCCTTCCCAGTCATTTTCAGCCATGCCATCTTCAATACTGATAATAGGATATTTATCTGCAAAGTTTGCTAAGTAGTCAACAAATTCATCTGACGATAAAATGCGATTTTCACCAGACAAATGATATTTGCCGTCACGATAAAATTCGCTACTGGCAACATCCATGCCAATATAAATATCTTTTTTAGCGCTGTAACCTGCGAGGGTAATTGCTTCTAAAATTAATTCAACGGCTGCTTCTTGATTTGGTAGATCAGGTGCAAAGCCACCTTCATCACCGACATTGGTATTATATTTATTCGCTTTTAATAATGATTTTAAATGGTGGAATATTTCAGTACCCGCTCTTAGCGCATCGCTAAAACTAGGCGCGCCTGCTGGTATAATCATAAATTCTTGGAAATCTAAATTATTATCAGCGTGAGCACCCCCGTTGATAATATTCATCATAGGAACAGGCAAGGTATACTGTTGCTGCTGACCTAAGTATTGATATAACGGCTCTCGACGACTTTCAGCTGCCGCTTTTGCAGCTGCTAATGAAACAGCTAGCAAGGCATTAGCCCCTAGCTTGCCTTTATTATCCGTCCCGTCTAAGGTTAACATGGTGTCATCTAATTCTTGCTGACGGGTAATCTCGAAGCCTTTTAACGCTTTGGATAAGTCTTGATTAATAAAACCAATGGCTTTCAACACCCCCTTACCCATATAACGCTTCTCGTCTTTGTCTCTTAATTCCAATGCTTCACGAGACCCTGTGGAGGCGCCTGATGGCACAGCAGCACGACCCATTTCACCAGTCGTTAAAATCACATCTGCTTCAATCGTTGGATTACCGCGTGAATCTAAAATTTCACGGGCTTTTATTTCTTTGATTTGTGACATGTTGATTCCCTTATATAGAACACTAAATTTGAGCTGTCATTCCCGCGTAGGCGGGAACCCATCCATAAATGACAACTTAGACCTAAATCTGCAACACCTCTTTCACAAACGGAATCGTCAGCCGTCTTTGCGCTGCTAATGACGCTCTATCCAACGCATCCAACGCCGCCAACAAAGTCCCCATATGCCGTGGACAATGGGTCAATAGATATTTCCCCACCTCATCCGACAAACTAATCCCCCGACACTTAGCCCGCATCGTCAATGCCGCTAATTTCTCTTCATCCGACAAAGACAACAATTGATACACCATCCCCCAAGACAAACGAGACACTAAATCTGGCAAATTAATCTGAATCGCTTTCGGTAAATCATGCGCTGTCAAAATAATATGACCACCCGCATCATGCACCCGATTAAATAAATGAAAAATAGCTTCTTCCCACTCAGGCTTACCGGCTATCACGTGCAAGTCGTCAACACAGACAATATCTAACGCTTCCAGACCATTAAACACTTCTGGTGATAGCGTAATTAAATTATTCAACGGTAAATAAACCGATGTTCGGCCATTCAAATGCGCCTCATGGCAAACAGCTTGCAATAAATGACTGCAACCCTCACCGCGAGAACCACATAAATAAATAATATGCTCGCCCAAGCCACTCGCTGCCTTTTTAAGCTCAAGCATGATTTCCGCATTGTTAGCCGGATAAAAATTATCAAACGTTGCCTCGTCTTTTAAATTCAAGGCTAACGCTAATTGAGGAGACATGTCTTGCATGAATTAATCAGCCCACACGTAAATATACATACCGCTTTCATCTTTTGATTTAAAGACAATCCGCTTATCATCTGCTGCCGCTTGATGAAATTGAGAAACCGTACCCTTTAAGGCTAACGATAAATCCACCGTATCACCCGTCACTTGGTCAATATTAACCGCCTGCACCACAGTCATATGCGCTAAATACTCAGCAAGCTTAGCCTGCTCATCCGGGGTGTTAATATTATAAACTTCCAACTTCATCCTAACAGGGGTGGCTTTACTAACAGCAACGGGACCTGCCACCGCCGTTTCTTCCTTAGCAAACGTTTGTACCACCTGCCCTAATACCGTATCCAATAAAGCATCAACACTCTTATCCGCTGATGACCAACGCCATTGCTGCTTATCAGTCGCAAGCTCCCAAATACTTTGATACTCGTTATTCACCCAATCTAACCGTCCAATCAACAGCGCATTTGGCGCATAACGGCTCCCTGCTTGCCTTAATAAGGCAACATTCATATTCACCACATCAGATGCTGGTACCTGATGCATATCTTCTACATCCATCATAGGGAAGATAATCGGCAAACCAAACCGGCTGGCCTTACGCTTAATCATAGAAACCACATCATCCGCAGATTCACTACCGATAATTTCCTCGGTATGTTGTTTATCATTCACCACCAACCAAACCAAAATCAGCGGTCTTTCCACCCCCCAAAAAGGAATGCCTGCCCGCTTTAAAAGACGATTAACATCTGCTGGCTCATAATTCATTTGAATGCGATATTGAGAAGAATCGGCGGAAGGTAAAAAATAATAATACTTACTCACAAAATACTCTGCCCGATTAAGGCTATCCTTAATATCAAGGTTAGCTGTCACCCGTGAATCACCTGTTAATTTCATTAACACACTAAGCAAACCCACGGGTGCCACCTCTCCCCGCTCATCCGCTGTTTTCGATGTCACCGTAAATTCTGCCTGATAAAGATTAGACACCTTCATCGCATAACTCTGCATAGGAAAAAAAACAAACAAAACCAATAAAAACGGCAGCATTCTCTTCATATAAGACCTTTATCCCTCAGGCAAAATAACGCCTTTAGTTTACCTATCTATAAAGGTATTATCTAATCCTCTTTGCATAAAGACGATAAAAAATGCACCAGCCCAAGTCTAATAAGTAAGGACAAGTCTTCAATTTTGTGCTAATTTCCACCGCCTAAAAATGGGATGTATATAATGCCAAAACGCCGACTCTATAAAAATGCAAGCCACACCTGGTGGACAGATGCGCTATTTTTGACGCTCATCCTAGGCTCCCTATTCTTTCTATTCTTAGGGGTTAGACCTCTTTTCGTTCCCGATGAAGGCCGCTATGCTGAAATTGGCAGAGAAATGGCCGCCACCGGCGATTACATTACTCCGTATTTAAATGGCATTAAGTATTTTGAAAAGCCCGCCCTTTTCTATTGGCTGGGCGCAATAGCTATTAAGCTGGGCGGACTTAACCTCTGGGCTATCCGCAGCATCAATGCCGCTTTAGGGATTCTAGGTTGCTTACTCACTTATGCGATTAGCCGCCAACTATACGATCGTTTCACAGGCTTATTAGCCGCCTTGATCCTAGGCACCAGCACTCTCTATTTTGTTATGTCCCATATGGTCAGCTTAGACCTGCCCGTTACCCTCTTCTTAGCAGCCAGTCTCTATGCCTTTTTATCAGGCGTTCAACAACCACCTAGCATGAAACGACGCCTTCTACTTTGGGGCTGTGGCGCAGCAGCGGCTTTAGCGGTATTGACTAAAGGATTAATTGGCCTAGTCTTTCCCGGCATGATTATTGCGGCTTGGATTGCCTGCACCCGCCAATGGCGCCTATTACTTAAACTCTATTTACCGTCTACCCTCATAGTCTTTTTACTCATCGCGGCTCCTTGGCACTACCTAGTCAGCATTCGTAACCCCGAATTTTTCTATTTTTACTTTATAGAGCAGCATTTCTTACGTTACACCACGATGGATGTCGGCCATTACCAGCCCGTATGGTTCTTCCTCCCAACACTACTGGCTGGCTTCTTCCCTTGGATCGTATTCCTACCTCAAAGCCTAACACTGGCTATACGTCGGGTGTTCAATAAGAGCGGACAATATCAAACAGAATTATTCTTCCTACTATGGGCAATCTTAGTCTTTGTGTTCTTCTCTTTTTCAAAATCTAAATTGATCCCTTACATATTGCCGGTCTTTCCGCCGCTAGCTATTTTGACCGCGCGTTATTTAGTAAATGGCATCCAATATTCAATGAAAGGTATCAAAATAGGCTATGCATGTTTAGCTGTATTCGCGATTCTATTTATGGTTGGTTGCTACTTATTCACCCGCAACTCGCCATTACCAAATCCGACACTCGCAACCTTCTATTTAAGCCTAGCAAGCGGTATCTTATTAATTGGCAGTGGCATTAGTTGCTCTTACGCTTGTCGCAATACCTTAAAAGCTATTATCTTAACCATTGTCACCACCTGGTTATTCTTAGCTACCCTCATGGCTTGCTTCCCAGCTATTGATGCACGATCCATTAGACCATTAACAACGATTTTATTGCCTATCTTGAAACCAGAAAATGAAGTCATTACCCTTAATCAGTACTATCAAGACTTACCTTATTATTTAAATCGAACCGTTAGCATTACCAACTGGCGAAACGAACTCACTTATGGCTTACAACATCAAGCAGCGCCTTGGATGATAAATGATGCAGAGTTTTGGCAACGATGGCATAGTGATAAACGCGTATTTGTAATTCTAAGCCGTGATGAACTTGAAAAATTACGCCATTTGCACCCAAAAACACCTGTGTATATTTTGGGCAAAACAATTAATAATGCCCTAATAACAAACCAGATTACGTCCAAAACCGGGGGTTAATGTACAAACACTTGACAACTTAAGCCCTTGAGAGATATTGTAAAAGTATATTCCATTAACGGAGGCAGCGTCAGCTGAACGGATTATGCTGATCAAATCACAACTCATCGGCGAACTCAGCAAGCATTTCCCTCATTTACCGGAAAAAGATATTGCCTTAGCCGTTAATCACATTGTTGAACATATGAGTGAAATATTAAGCAATGGTGGAAGAATCGAGATACGTGGCTTCGGTAGTTTTAATCTTCACTTCCGCCCACCCCGCCGCGCACACAACCCTAAAACGGGTGAAAAACTAGTTACCAATCCAAAATACGCTGTCCACTTCAAGCCAGGTAAAGAACTGCGTGAAAAAGTGAATGGCAATCGTCACCTCCCTATCGAAGCAATGACTGACGATATGGAAGACGAGAACGACTAACATAGGCGCGTGCGTCAATAAAAATGCCAGCGAAAGCTGGCATTTTTATTTGAGCGACAATAGCTGTCATTTCCATAAGCGGCTGTCGTCCCAAGCTACTCTGCTGTCATTGCGCCCACTACTGTCATTCCCGCGCAGGCGGGAATGACAGTAGAGCAGCTTGGGACGATACTCGCTATAATCTAAACCTCAGTCCATCTCCCTCTTCTACCACATCCATTGCATCGCAATGACGATATGAAGAAGAAAAAATCCCAAGTGAGGAAGGTAGTTTACTCAGACTTTCAACACCCTCAAGATCAAGCGTATCCGTCCTTGCTCGTTTTCTATTCGGTGCAGGCGGCAATATATCACCTAATTCAACCATTGCCTCAGCAGCCAAGAGATCAATAATGCCTTTCAATTGCTCTTGTAAACCCTCTTCAAAAACCGCCCTGCCTGCTAGCCCTGCTCGCTTTAGATGATCTACCGCCTTAGCATGTCGGATATTATTTTCTGGGTTTGCTGCTATCACACCCTGAATTAACTCATGACATCCTTGATCAACGAGTTGTTGATAACATTTTTCTACAACGTATAGATTTTTAGAGCCACCATCATGCGCAACCATCTTTTCGATGCTGGTCGCTTCAAAACCTAAAGCCCTTAATGCGTCAAAACAGCTCTTGACCGCCTCGAGATTCTTAGAGCCACCGCCATGCGCAACCATCTTTTCGATGCTGGTCGCTTCAAAACCTAAAGCCCTTAATGCGTCAAAACAACTCTTGACCGCTTCGAGATTCTTAGAGCCACCGCCATGCGCAACCATCTTTTCAATGCTGATCGCCTCAAAACCTAAAGCCCTTAATGCGTCAAAACAACTCTTGACCGCTTCGAGATTCTTAGAGCCACCATGATGCGCAACCATCCTTTCGATGCTGGTCGCTTCAAAACCTAAACCCCTTAATGCGTCAAAACAATTCTTGACCGCTTCGAGATTCTTAGAGCCGCCATTATGCGC
>JBAQCP010000144.1:0-12191 GCA_049294295.1 Gammaproteobacteria bacterium
CAGTAATATGGCTCAGGATGACAGTAGAGAAGCTCCAAATGACCAACGCTATATAAGCGCAGTCACCAAGGTTCTAGCATGAACCTACTAGCTATAGAAACATCCTCCAACGCTTGCTCCGTTGCCCTATTAAAGGGCGAGACCATCACAGTCTCTCACGAAGTCGCGCCCATGCAGCAAACCAAGCAAATATTACCTGTCATCCAAAAACTGTTAGCAGACGCTGCCATTACCTTGAAAGACCTAGATGCCATCGCATTCGGCTGTGGTCCGGGTAGCTTTACCGGCGTCCGCATTGCTAGTAGCGTAACCCAAGCCCTAGCATTTGTAGAAAAATTGCCCATTATTTCAATTTCATCGCTTGCAGCTATTGCTCAATCTGCCTGGTTAGAGCAACAATACCCGCAGTCTTTGGTGGCGCTAGATGCACGCATGAATCAAGTGTATTGGGCGGCTTATACGATCAACGAGCAAGGGCTTGCGGTATTGCAGGATGAAGAGCAGGTTTGCCTGCCCCAAGAGATAAAAGTATCTCAATCAGGCATATGGTATGGTGTGGGGGATGGCTGGGAAAAATACCAAGAACAATTAGTAAGCCAATTAACATTTGAGCCAAAAGCAATAAATATAAAGCAACTTCCAACAGCGGAAGGCGTGTTAATATTAGCAAAACATAAATTTGAACGAGGGGAGTGGGTGGAGCCTGCAGGTGCATTACCGGTTTATCTTCGCTAAGATAAAGGCCGGTTGCTAGCAGCTACCCTTTTACCAACAGAATTAAGATGTCCATTTGGGAGCATATAATGACGGTTGTTAATAGTAGCGAATGCCAGAATATTATTAATGAAGTAAAGGCTTACATTGCAAAGCACGCACCTCAAAAAGAGGTTAATTTGTTAGCCATATTCGCTGAACGATATTTTGCGTCATCGTCTCCAGAAGATTTAAAAGAACGCTCGACTGAGGAGCTATATGCTATTTTAGCATCTCATTGGAAACATATCCGTGAGCGCGCTCCGGGTGAGGCTAAAATCCATATCTTTAATCCAGATCTCGCAACCGATGGCTGGACATCTTCTCAAACCGTTATTCAAGTCTCTCATGATGATATTCCATTTTTGGTCGATTCTATTCGAATGACCTTAAATCGCTACGGCTATCCTATTTATTTTATTTTGCACTTTGGCGGTTTGAAGGTTGAGCGAGATAGTCATCATCGCATCATTGGATTCCCTTCTAAAGATGCTCAGGGCGTAGAAGTCACGACAGAAGCGCCGATTTACGTTGAAATAAGTGCCTTGCTTGATGACAAAGCAAAAGAATTATTACGTAAAGATTTGGATCATGCTTTAAGCGATGTGAGAGTAACCGTTGCTGATTGGCGTAAAATGGTGAATGCCGCTGAAGAATGTTTAGTTGAACTCGACAAAAATGCGTCCAGCTTAGATCAAGCTGAATTGCAAGAATCCAAAGATTTTTTAAGTTGGTTGATCAATAATAATTTCACTTTTTTAGGTGCTAGAGATTATAACTTAATTGGTGATGGTACTAGCCGTGCATTGCAAGCTGTTGTGGGTTCCGGACTCGGCGTATTACGCGATGAAATATCTAATGCATCCTCTAAGAGTTATTCCGAGTTACCACCGCAAGCGCGTAAAATGGCACTTTCAAAAAATATTTTAATTCTCGCAAAAACCAATACGCTTTCTACCGTACACAGAGAAGTTTATACAGACTATATCGGCGTAAAAAAGTTTAATGATAAAGGCGAGTTGATTGGCGAACGTCGTTTTATTGGTCTTTATACGTCAACAGCTTATAACTCCAGTCCACGCCAAATCCCATTTTTGCGTCATAAGGTTGATAAGGTTTTACAAAATTTAGGCTTTCCGGCAGACAGCCATGATGGTAAAGAAGCGGTTCATATCCTTGAAACCTTGCCTAGAGACGATTTATTTCAAGCAACCCAAGATGATTTAACAGAATTAACGTTAAATATTATTCAGCTTAAAGAGCGTAAGCGCATTCGTTTGCTAGTTAGACGAGATGTGTTTTATCGTTATTTCTCCTGCTTGGTATACGTGCCACGCGAAATTTTCAACACCAACCTTGCTAATGCGATGCAAGATATTTTAATGGAATCATTCAAGGGGAAAGAGTGTACATTCACTACTTATTTCTCTGATTCTGTCTTAGCACGAATTCATTATCATATTCGGGTTAATCCAAAAACGGCGGTTGAGTATAGCGTTTCTCAAATCGAGAAAAAATTAGTTGATGTTGCACGCTCCTGGACTGATGAATTGCAGGATGTGTTGGTAAAGCAATACGGTAGTGGCGAAGGTTTGCGTTACTTGAATAAATATAGCAAAGCATTTTCTGCTAGTTATACTGAATCTTATACGGCTGAAATGGCTTTAGCAGATATTAAAAAAATCGAAGCGCTATCTAAGCAATCAACCTTAGGTATGTTGTTTTATAAAACAACGGATACCATGCTAGGATTGAAATTATTTAATGTCGATCAAGCAGTCGTTTTATCAGATGTATTGCCCATTTTAGAAAACATGGGTTTGAAAATCATCGGCGAAAGACCGCACGCTGTTAAATTTAAAGATGGCAGTAAGGTTTGGATTCATGATTTTGATATGATCTATGCGGGCGCTAAAGATATTGAAATTGAAAATGTCAAAGATATTTTCCAAGAATCTTTTGCAAAGGTTTGGTTTAATGAAGCTGAAAATGATGGCTTTAATCGTTTAGTGCTTGAAGCAAATATTACTTGGCAGGAAACTGCTATGTTGCGCGGCTATACGAAATATTTGCGTCAAACTGGTTTTACATTTAGCCAGAATTATATTGAACAAGCATTAATTAATAACGCAGAAATTACTAAGGCACTCGTTCAGTTGTTTGTTCTAAGATTTGATCCTAATTATCAATCTGGTGACCGATCTGATTGTAAAGATATTATCGATTATATTGAGCAAGCATTAGAAAATGTTACCAGCTTAGATGAAGATAGAATTATACGCCGCTTCTTAGAAGTTATGCAGGCAACACTACGTACTAACTATTTCCAAAAAACAGCTGACGGCCAACCAAAAACATATATCTCTTTCAAATTTGATCCATCAATTATTTCTGATTTGCCATTACCAAGACCTAAATTTGAAATTTTTGTCTACTCTCCGCGTGTTGAGGGTATCCACTTGCGTGCAGGAAAGGTGGCTCGGGGTGGTTTACGTTGGTCAGATAGACGTGAAGACTTCCGTACAGAAGTGTTAGGTTTAATGAAAGCGCAACAAGTAAAGAATACCGTGATTGTGCCGGAAGGTGCAAAGGGCGGTTTCGTGGTGAAGACAGCCCAATCTGCTGATATGAGCCGTGATGAATACATGAAAGAAGTGATTAGCTGCTATTCTACTTTTATTAGTGGCTTGCTCGATATCACTGACAATATTAAGCAACGCAAAATTATTCCACCGAAAAACGTCGTGCGTTATGATGCAGATGATCCTTACTTAGTTGTGGCAGCAGACAAAGGAACGGCTACTTTTTCCGATATTGCTAACGGCATTGCTCAAAGCTACGGTTTCTGGCTAGACGATGCATTTGCCTCGGGTGGTTCTGCTGGTTACGACCATAAAAAAATGGGCATTACTTCGCGTGGTGCTTGGGTTTCCGTGCAGCGCCATTTCCGTGAATTAGGCTTGGATCCTCAGAAAGAGGATTTCACAGTCGCTGGTATCGGTGACATGAGTGGTGACGTTTTTGGTAATGGTTTATTAATGTCTAAGCATGCCAAGCTAATTGGTGCGTTTAATCATTTACACATTTTTATTGATCCTAACCCAAATCCAGCCGCCAGCTACGAAGAAAGAAAGCGTTTATTTGGTTTACCAAGATCCTCTTGGAATGACTATAACCCAGAATTAATTTCTAAGGGTGGTGGTGTTTTCAATCGTTCTGCTAAGTCGATTAAGCTAACGCCGGAAATGAAAGAAGTATTGAATACCAAAAAAGATTCGATGGTGCCAACAGAGTTAATTCGTACACTATTAAAAGCGCCAGTTGATCTCATTTGGAATGGTGGTATTGGTACCTTTGTTAAATCAGCGCAAGAAACGCATGCTGATGTAGGTGATCGTTCAAATGACTTAATCCGTTTAGATGCCGAGGAATTAAATGCGCGTGTCATCGCAGAAGGTGGCAACCTAGGGATGACCCAGCTTGCTCGTATTGAATACTGCTTAAATGGTGGTGTCGTTAATACAGACTTTATTGATAACTCAGCAGGCGTAGATTGTTCTGACCATGAAGTGAATATCAAGATCTTGTTGAATCGCGTGATGGCTGATGGCGAAATGAATCGTGAACAGCGCGACAGGCTATTAGAAAAGATGACGGATGAAGTGGGTGAGTTGGTATTGATGGATAACTACGATCAAACCCAAATGCTCAGCTTAGAATCATCTGTTGCGCAACAAACCATGGATTTATTTAGACACTATATTAATGACCTAGAAAAATCTGGTCGTCTAGATAGAAAGTTGGAATGTCTACCTGAAGATAAAGCCATGATAGAAAGAAAATCTAATGGCAAACCATTAACTCGACCTGAAATTGCCATGTTACTTGCTTATTGCAAAATGTATTTGAAGCAAGATATTTTGAAGAGCGACATCCCGGAAAATCCTTACTTCGATAAGCATTTAGTGACGGCTTTCCCTAAGCCATTGCGTGAAAAATATTTGCCGCAAATGAAAGCGCATAGTCTACGCCGAGAAATTGTGGCAACGCAGTTAACTAAGAGTATTACGGATCGTATGGGTATTAACTTTGTTGAGCGCCTGCAGCGTGAAACGGGTGCGCCTCTAGCCTTTATTATTCGTGCTTTCTCAGTGGCTGAAAGTATTTATCATATGGATTCTGTCTGGAAACAGATTGCTGATTTAGATTATAAAATAGCACCAGCTATTCAATATAAGATGATGCTGATTTTTTATTACTTGATTCGTCGTGCAACCCGTTGGTTCTTGCGTAATCGCAAACCCAATTTAGATATTCAGCAAACTATTGCTGATTTTGAAGGGCCATTAACAGAGATTGCTAAGCATCTTCCGCACTTGTTAGATGGACTAGGCAAAGAAAAATATGATGCAACGATTAAAGAATTAGTGGATCAAGGCGTGCCGGAGAAACTGGCGAAAATAATCGCCTCTACTAATGCAATGTTTACCTCATTAGATATTGTTGAGGCCGCTAAGAAAAATGAGATGAATATTTCCGATATGGCAAAAACATATTATTTACTAGGAAATCGTTTAGAGCTTAACTACATCAGAGAATTGATGGATGCGTATGCCGTGGAAAATCAGTGGGATGAGCTAGCTAGAGCCGGCTACCGTGATGACCTTGATCGTGTGCAGCGTAAGTTGAGTATCAAGATGCTCACGATGAAGTCTAAAGATGCAGTCGATAAGAAAATTGAAGATAGAGTGGATTTATGGATCAATAAACATCAATTTTTGATGCATCGTTGGCAGAAATTAATTGCTGACGTGAAATCAAGTGATGTCATTGGTTTTGTAACCTACTCCGTTGTGCTTAGAGAATTATTTGATTTTTCACAAGCGTCATAGCAGAGGAATAAAAAAATGGCACCATCTATCGCCATTGTTGGGGCAACAGGATTAGTGGGCACTATGGTGCTCACCTTGCTAGAAGAGCGCGAGTTTCCTGTTAAAAATTTGTATTTGGTAGCAAGTAAGCAGTCTATGGGGAAAGAGCTAAGCTTTAAAGGCAGCGCTTATCCTATCCATGATTTAGCAACCTTTGATTTTAGCCAAACTCAAATTGCATTCTTTTGTGTTGGTAATGATTTAGCGGAAGAATATGTGCCAAAGGCGGCAAGTGCCGGCAACGTGATTATCGACAAAAGTTACTTTTATCGAAATCATCAGGATGTGCCCTTGATCGTTCCTGAAGTGAATATCAATACCTTATCTGAATATCGAAAGATGAATATTATTGCGAGTCCCAACTGCAATACCATTCCACTTGCCGTTGGTTTAAAGCCTATCTACGATGCTGTTGGTATTAGTCGTATTAATGTGGCGACTTATCA
Source organism: Gammaproteobacteria bacterium (assembly GCA_049294295.1). Lineage (GTDB taxonomy): Bacteria > Pseudomonadota > Gammaproteobacteria > DSM-16500 > DSM-16500 > Aquicella. The sequence continues at coordinate 6,131 of JBAQCP010000144.1, forward strand.
ATCCGTCTCTGGCACTGGTAAAGATGCTATTGCAGAGTTAACAGAGCAAACTACGCAATTATTAGCACAGCAAGCCATACAGCCTAAAGTCTATCCGCAGCAGATCGCATTTAATGTGTTGCCGCATATAGATGAATTTCAAGACAATGGCTATACTCGCGAAGAAATGAAAATCGTATGGGAAATGCACAAGATTTTTAATGATTCATCGATTGCGATTAACCCAACTGCCGTGCGTGTACCTGTGTATTGCGGGCATGCAGCGTCTGTACATATCGAAACAAAAGATAAAATCACAACGGAAGAAGCTCTAGCGCTATTAAAGTCAGCACCTGGTGTTGAATTGATAACGGGTAAATTCCCTTATCCAACGCCAGTGCTAAATGCCGCTGGTAAAGATGCCGTTTATGTTGGGCGTGTGCGCGAAGATATTTCGCATCACAAAGGACTCAATCTTTGGATAGTCGCTGATAACTTACGTAAAGGCGCTGCCTTGAATGCCATCCAAATTGCTGAACACTTAATTAAATATCAGATGTCATTATGACTTCACTTATTTTTAATGCTTATTTTAATATCTTACTGTCAATTTTATTAGTCGCTGTTGTTATGTTCCTGGCAGGCATTTATTCCATTGTCAAAAAAGCAAATCATGCAGAAAAACTTGCCGCTGACATGACAGCGATTGCTGGTGATGACGTTTTAACAACCCAGTTAGATTTAGCAAAAGCGTTTATTGAAACAAATAAACCAAAAGCCGCTCGCGGTATTTTAAAGAAAGTCGCTAAACGAGGCAGTGTTGCCCAAAAAGCAGAAGCCAAACAATTATTGAGTCAATGTTGATATATGCGTATTGCGTTAGGTATTGAATATAACGGCCATGGTTTTTATGGCTGGCAAGTACAAAAAGATAATTTGCCAACGGTGCAGGGTGTATTGCAAGATGCATTAGCCAAGGTTGCCAACGAGCCCATTTTTTTATTCTGCGCAGGTCGAACAGATGCTGGTGTGCATGCAACAGGCCAAGTTGTGCATTTTGATACAAATGCCAAGCGCCATATTGATGCATGGCTTTGGGGCACCAATACGTTTCTACCCCCCAGTGTGGTGGTGAAATGGGCAAAGCATGTTGATTACAGTTTCCATGCGCGTTTTAAAGCAAACGCTCGCCGTTATCGTTATGTTATTGTCAATCATCCTATTCGTCCGGCGATTTTAAGTTCACGCGTGACTTGGTGTTATTACCCATTAGATGTAGAGCGCATGCGAATAGCAGGTAATTATCTTCTAGGTGAGCAGAATTTTAGTTCTTTCCGTTCATCACAATGCGGTGCAAAAACAGTGACGCGTAACATCACGGAATTTACCATTCAGCGTCAGGGTCATTACATTGTGATAGAGGTAGAGGCGAATGCGTTTTTGCACCATATGGTGCGCAATATTGTTGGTACGTTAATGAAGATAGGGTCGGGGTTGAGAGAGCCTGAATGGATGCAGGAAGTGCTGACTGCCAAAAGCCGCAAAGTGGCGGGGGAGACAGCACCGGCAGACGGACTATACTTAACCCACGTCCGTTATCCTGAGCCCTATACATTTCCGCTGTCCGAAGAGATGTTTTTGTTATAATATTTGGTCAATATTTGAAAAGGTACTTGCAATGAGCTGGTTTAAAAAGTTACTACCATCCCGTATTCGCACGGGCGCAAGCAATAAAAAGGGCGTCCCTGAAGGGCTTTGGTCCAAATGCGACCAATGTAATTCTGTGCTATATCGCACTGAATTAGAAAGAAATTTAGATGTTTGCCCTAAATGTGATTACCATATGCGTATATCAGCTCGCAAACGCCTAGCTTATTTCCTAGATACTGACATTGGTGAAGAAATTGGGGCAGATGTTGGTCCTGAAGATCGCTTAAAGTTTAAAGATCTTAAAAAATACAAAGATCGCTTGGTAGCCGCCCAAAAAGAAACCGGTGAAAAAGAAGCGTTAGTGGCTCTGCGCGGTAATGTGCTTGGGTTGCCATTGGTGGCTGTTGCATTTGAATATGGCTTTATTGGCGGCTCCATGGGGGCGGCTGTCGGCGAGCGTTTTGTTCGTGCTGCTAATGTTTGCCTTGATCAACGCCTGCCCTTAGTTTGCTTTTCAGCAAGTGGCGGTGCGCGCATGCAAGAAGCCTTGGTTTCTTTAATGCAAATGGCGAAGGTGAGTGCGGTACTTGCATCGTTAGCTGAAAACGGTATTCCTTATATTTCCGTATTAACCGATCCTACCATGGGTGGTGTGTCTGCTAGTTTAGCCACATTAGGTGATGTTATTATTGCCGAACCCAACGCATTAATTGGTTTTGCAGGGCCGCGCGTTATTGAACAAACTGTCCGAGAAAAATTACCTGAAGGTTTCCAACGTAGCGAATTTTTATTAGAGCATGGTGCCATCGATATGATTGTGCATCGTAATGAAATGCGTGAAACGATTGCGAGAATATTAGCAAAATTAACCAGACAAAAATCGACAGTTAGGTGATCGCTATGGAAAAACAAACGAAACATAGAATTTTAGGTATTGTGGTTATCATTGGATTAATCATTATTCTATTGCCTTTTTTTCAAAGCAGAAAAGAATTACAAATGGATACTAGTGCTGTAAAAGCACCTCCATTTCCGGTGCAATCAGTCCCAAGCGTTACCAATGATACACCATCAACCTCTATTCCACTGCCAAATGAGCCTGAACCTGAATCAGACAAAATGAGTCTGCAACCAGATGATACAATTCAAACGGTCACTCCACCAGGCGATAATAGCCAAGTCATGCCTGCTTTACCTGAAACAAATAAAGTAGAACCAGACGCGGCGCCTGTTGAAAAGAAAAAAATAACCCAGCTTGATCCTAATGGTACTGGTGATGAAGATGAAATAGTATCAGCACCAGAATCACCTATATTAAAAACGGCAAGTGCTGTCGAAAAAACAATAGTGCCAGCATCTATAAAGCCCATTGTTGCAGAGATCGCTAGACCTGTCGTGCATGCGAATAGCTTAGTAGAGCTTAAAGATGCTGCTTGGGTTGTGCAAATTGGCAGCTTTAAAGATAAAGCAAATGCTTTGCGTTTAGTTAATCAATTAAGAGCCAGCGGTTATCGAGCGTTTGTGCAAGATATGTCGACCGTAACAGGTGGCAGCACCCGTGTATTTGTTGGCCCAGAAAATAAAAGAAATTCTGCACGTATTATGGCGATTCAGTTAGAAAAAGATTTGAATTTGCATGGCGTTGTTTTGAACTATAAGCCGTTGGATTTATAGAGCGCGTTAGGTAAAACAACTGTCATCCCCGCCTGCGCGGGGATGACAGGGTGGTTATTCTAAAGAGGTATCTGTTAGTTAATTACCGGACTACGCTTCATTCAGACCACAGAGCTTGATTATTCCCCCCAACCCGCTAAACTCTCCTCAGCTTTACTTTTCCCCAAAACCAGGAGTGTTGTATGAAAATTATTCAAACTATAATCTGTTTAGCGTTATTTATAACCATCTCAGGCTGCGCAAGCATTGCCGGACACAATACACGTAAAGTAGCCGTTAAATCCTATCCAAGCGGTGCTCGTATCTATGTAGACAACATGCAATACGGCGTTACCCCAGCGACCATTACCTTGCCAAGCTACATCTATGGCGGTAAAAGCGTACAAGTGAGAAAATCAGGCTACCAAGACCAGGCAATGATGGTTAACACCAAATTCCAACCTATCGGCTTATTCAATATCCTCTTCTGGCCAGGTTTCATTGTAGATGCCGCAACTGGCAGCATCGTAAAAATTGACCCAGCTGATCTAAATTTAGAGTACACATTACAAAGAGCATAATTAATAGGTAACCCGGGTAACCACAGGAAGCCCGGGTTCCAAAAAACCAATATAACGCTCAATCCCACGCCTCACTGTTCACCTTTTGCAACACCCAGTCTAGTATTTGTTCACAGCGCACAAAATCAGTACTGAAACCCCTGATAAGCGTCACTCTGTCACCAATAAAAAGCATATTTATTGCCAACCTATTGATTTAAAACGTAATATTACGTATGTCCATTTCCTGAACTCCCGTATTAAAACCAGACTGGAATAGCTTCTACACCGCTTACCAGTAGGTTACTCACAGAGTTATCCACAGAAACTGTGAGTAACTTTTTTTAGAAAAATTTTAATTTGATTGTCAATAATAGAGTGAACATTAAGTAGATAGACAGTTGCCAATTTAATAGGATATTCTGCAAAAAATCAAAATGGGTGCGAGTATGTTTGCTCGATTATTTAGCTGTTGCCAAAAAACAATCATAGATGAAGAAGATGAATATCTTCTGACAGATGATGAATTAAATTCAAATGAAGAAATAGAAGAACTAGATGAAGAGCTAGGCCTTACTTATTTAGACAGATTGGAAAAGAACTTAGCAGTTGCTAACGATAGCCTGGATATTCTGAATGGTATTCCTATTGTTCACCTTAATTTAAAAACTTGCTTACCTTCTATCAGTACATTGCTTCTCATGTCAGGTGCTATTGCTACACTAGTGCTTAAAGGGTTAGATAATGCGGCTAAGAAAGGTCGCATCTTGCCTTTAATCGATCAGTATAAAGAGGCCAGCATTCCAGTGGCCGTTGCTATTAATAATGCGACATGTGGTGATATTAGATTTGATTATTATCAAGATGATCCTGTTCGATTTTGTAGTTATCCGAGCTATAATTTTTATAATTACCGCTATAATGAAAAAATAATGGCGCTATCAAGGAAGATGCTATTCAACGCAGCAATCAATTTTTGCAGTAGTGAAGTTAAAAAACTGTGTATAAATGAGCGGAGATTAACACAAAGAGATGATTTACTGGCGGGATTCATAACGACAGCAGGCTTGATATGCTTTATAGGTGCTGGCTATCTCATGATTGAAAATTATTATGAGCTAAGAAATCAGATCCTCATAACGGATGATGCAGAGCATCAATTTGTGATAGCTGCTGCAAAAAAATTCACACTAAGCTCTGATTGGTCTTCTAGTTTACAAAAAGCAAAAGAAGAATTCGGCAATGTGCAGCTAGCGTTGGTAGATGAAATAGATTATGAAAAACGACGATTAGAGTTAGCTGAGATTTTACGAGAAGCAGCTCAGCCATCCGTAATAGAGCGGAGCATGCTAAAAACGCGACTTGCTCGAGCTGCTGATGGGAATGCTGCTGAAGATATTGCAAAGCGGCTTACATCGTGGGATGCAAAAGGCTTTACAAGCGCACTACATATTATTCCTAATATTATCGATTTCGCTTTACCAAGAAATAAACGATACTAAATGTCACTATGCTCGCATTTCGTTTAACCGCTAACCGTGCAACGAAATTGACTAACATGTACCGTATTATTCACACCTTGTACTAACTTCCCACTAATCGTAACGGTTTGATTAACTTTCACATCACCATGACAAGAAGCTGGCAAGCCTTGCTTATAAAGTTCCATGGTGTTTTGATTAACCACGTACATATTATCCATCGCAATGTCATGTGTAACAGGATAAATCTTACCTTTTTGAGCAGCGTGTATGCTAAGACATCCAATGCCTTGCAAGCATAAAAAATAAGTGTTCTGTTGATTCGTTCCGGCAATGTTAATTTTAATATTGGCTGTATGAATAGATTCATCCGCTTTAGCAAATTGCATATTGCAGACAATCAAGATGACTGCTACTAAGAATTTCTTCATATCCACTCCGTATCAACCGTTATTGTGGTTAAAATACTATCAATTTAGTCTTAAAGCTCTATTAAGAAACTGGGCTTTTCATGTTCATTTTGGTTTGTTTTGCACGAAATTCGCGTAGTTGTTGATTTTACACCGGTTTTAAGCGAGTTATGCACAGACTTATCCCACGAAACTGTGGGTAACTTGAAGATATGGAGGGTAGCCCGGATGGGCCACTGCCGTCATTGCTAGCCATCACTGTCATCCTGAGCGTAGCGAAGGATCTCCATGGATTGCAGCTGTTCCTTGATGGAGATCCTTCACTATG
>JBAQCP010000145.1:0-5938 GCA_049294295.1 Gammaproteobacteria bacterium
GTGTATAATTAGTAATCAGATATGAATTAGCGAATAGAATAACGTCAACAAAATACAGTAACTATCCCCTCAGTATACCTCTAAATCACTCGTTTTTGTCACCTAGGGAATTATTTTTGCAAAATAAGGAAAACCATAATTCCATAGTCTATAAGAAAGGTAAACAATATAAGTATGCAAAGAATTTAGGAAAGCTAAAACGTAGGGATGCTTAGGAGTAAGACCGTTTGAGGTATTGGCGCAGACGGAATTAGTGAGGAGGGTAGTGCCATGTTGGACAAAGAACTAGAGTACACGCTTAATGCCGCGTTCAAGGATGCTCATGGTAAACGTCATGAGTTTGTGACAGTGGAGCATTTATTGTTAGCGTTACTAGAAAATAGTTCTGCAGCGGACGTATTAAAAGCTTGCGGCGCTAATGTCATCCGACTACGCAGTAATTTGGCTGAGTTCATTGATAGAACCACGCCTATCATTCCTGCAAACATTCATGATAGAGATACCCAACCTACACTCGGTTTCCAACGCGTGATTCAACGTGCTGTGTTCCAAGTCCAATCTGCCGGTAAAACGGAAGTGACTGGTGCCAATGTGCTAGCAGCTATTTTCAGCGAACAAGAAAGTCAAAGTGTGTATTTCATACGCCAAGAAAATATCAGTCGCTTGGATGTGATTAACTATATCGCTCACGGCAATTCAAAACCAAAAATGCAACAAGCAGTGAATGATCCATCACAACAACATCCATTTAATCATTACTCAGAAGAGGGTGAAGGTGGAGGCGAGGAGGGTGGTTCAAGCCCTTTAGAATTATATACAACGAACTTAAATGCGCGTGCTAAATTGGGATTAATTGATCCTTTAATTGGTCGTGAAGAAGAAGTTGAGCGCACTATCCAAGTGTTGTGCCGCCGTCGAAAAAACAATCCACTCTTAGTGGGTGAAGCAGGCGTTGGTAAAACCGCCATCGCAGAAGGATTAGCTCGATTAATTTACGAGAAAAAAGTACCTGCTATCTTAGAGGAAAGCGTCATTTATTCACTCGACCTTGGCAGCTTGTTAGCCGGCACGAAGTACCGTGGTGATTTTGAGAAGAGATTAAAGAGTGTATTGCATCAATTGAAAGAGCAAGATGGTGCGATTCTCTTTATAGATGAAATTCACACAATCATAGGTGCGGGTGCCGCTTCTGGTGGTTTGATGGATGTCTCAAATTTAATTAAACCATTATTGGCCTCAGGCGATTTAACCTGCATAGGTTCAACCACGTACAAAGAGTATCGCAGTATCTTTGAAAAAGATCATGCGTTAGATAGACGTTTCCAAAAAATTGATATTAAAGAACCAACAATTGAGCAAACTATCGAAGTGCTTAGAGGGTTAAGCAGTCGTTTCGAGGTGCATCATCATGTGAAATACACTGATGCCGCATTAGAAGCGGCAGCACGTTTGGCTGCTCGTTACATCAGTGACAGACACTTGCCAGATAAGGCAATTGACTTAGTTGATGAAGTGGGTGCTTATCAATATTTATTGCCCCCTGAAAAACGCAAAGAAATTATCGATGTCGTTGATATCGAAAAAATCGTTGCTAAGATTGCGCGTATTCCTGAAAGGAATGTGTCAGCGTCTGATAGGGAGGTATTACGCAATCTGGTACGTGATTTAAAAATGATGATTTACGGACAAGATGAATCTATTGAAACATTGGTGGCAGCTGTCAAGCTTGCTCGTTCTGGTCTTAGAGATGCTGATAAACCAATAGGCTCCTTCTTATTCGTAGGTCCCACCGGCGTGGGTAAAACTGAGGTTTGTAAACAATTATCTAAAATTCTAGGCGTTGAGTTGCTACGCTTTGATATGTCTGAATACATGGAACGTCATTCAGTCTCTAGATTAATTGGTGCACCTCCAGGCTATGTTGGTTACGATGAAGGTGGTTTATTGACTGAAGCCGTTACTAAAACACCGCATTCCATCGTCTTATTAGATGAAATCGAAAAAGCACATCCTGATGTGTACAATCTGTTATTGCAAATTATGGATCATGGTACTTTGACAGATATGAACGGACGTAAAACAGACTTCCGCCATACGCTGTTAATCATGACATCCAATGCAGGGGCAGATTTAATTGATAAAGGCAGCATTGGTTTCACTACGGAAGCGGGTGCAACGGATGTTATGTCAGCTGTTAACAAGGTCTTTTCACCAGAATTTCGCAATCGTTTAGATGCGATCATTCAGTTCAGTGCATTGGATGCTAAAACAATTTTATCAGTTGTTGATAAATTCATTAGCGAACTTGAAACGCAATTAGAAACCAAACATGTTGCGCTTGAAGTGGATCAAGAGGCACGTAACTGGTTGGCACTAAATGGCTATGATAGAAAGATGGGTGCAAGACCAATGGCTAGATTGATTCAAGAGCAAATTAAAAAACCACTAGCAGAAGAACTGTTATTTGGTAGCTTGAGTCAAGGTGGTCATGTCAAAGTGACGATTGATAAAGGTAAGATTAAGTTTTTAATAGAGGATACGGAAGTCACCGTTTAGTTGATGGAAATAGAAGCCCCCGCGCGATTACTCCCTCCTATTGCGCGGGGATTTTTTTGTCAACCATATCCCCATCATGATGCCAAATAGACAGCTCAGCATTAATAAAAAAATATTAAAATGACTATAAATGCTGGGAATACTGCCAACATAGCTAGTTAAATCCGCCGCATGAATTTGTGTCATATGATGGATATCTTCAATCCCATAAACACATATTTCGCCATGAGGCAGCGCACAAAAATGATCTGGTGGGCAGGAAGTTAAGATTTGCTGTTTTACGCCAAGACCGCATTTAGCGCCGGCACCTTTTAGGGTCTGTATAGCAGATTCAGGATATTTAGTTAAAATTTCTGGCATTGGTCGCCCTTATTTAAGATTAGTATCAAAAAAATCAGTGATTTTTTCTTGATAATTTTCGATAGGTTTACCATGAGGTGCGTCATTAACGATGATAAATTCAACATTAGCATTTGATTGAGTTGCTTCCTGCATTAGCAAAGCGTGTTTATATGTGATGACTTGATCGGCTTTAGAATAGATAAGTAATAAAGGAATGTTTAATTGTTTCACCGCTTTTACTGGTTGAACTGTTTTAATGTCGGTAGTGATAAACATCTTAGCCCAAAAGCCTAGTAAATTTCCAATGATATAGTCGAGTCCTGGGATTTGATAATAATTATATGCTAGCCAATCAAGGCGTGCAAAAGAAGACTCAGCCACAATGGCTTTAATTTCTGGGGCTTCTGGTGCGCTTAGTAGAGCAACAGCCGCTCCTAGCGATAACCCCCATACACCTACACTGTGAATACCGCGTTTATTTAAATAATCGAGGGCGGCACGTAAATCTAACGCTTCATTTTTTCCAAGCGTAGAATAACGACCTTGGCTTTCACCAAGGTAACGGAAATCTAAAAATAATAAATTATATTTTTTATGTAAAAATATTCGGGAAGGTAAAATATCACCTTTATCGGCAGGATAACCATGCAGTAATATGATAGTTTTGGCGTGGGGATGTTCGCTTGGTATAAACCAGCCTTTAATTAAAATGTTATCTGCCGTTTTGAATTCAATGGCTTCATAAGCGATACCAAAATCTTTTGGTGTTGTTGGCGAAATAATTCTGATGGGGCGAATGGAAAAATAAAATCCCCATAATGAGATAAGTAAAATGAAGAGGGTAATAGAAAGCACATAGACAATTATTCGCTGCATGAGTGCTAAACATCCTTTTATTCTGCATTTTGAAAGGCTGCATCCGAGCAGGCTTTTTTAGATTATATCAGGGTTTTTAAGAGGGTGTGTAGCAAAATCCAGGCGTTTGGATTTGAGGTTTTAATTTGGTCGATGAGGGGTAATTGTTGGGTCTGATGTATCAGGTTTTTGTGTCAAAGCTTCAATCAGTTGAGGATCTCTTTCTGCTAGTTTAATAGGAATCCGGTAATGCCCATCTTCTTGATTGGGATCTGCACCATGAGCTACTAATGCTATAATCAGCGCTACATTATTTTGTTTGACGGCATAAGTCAGCGGTGTAAATTGAAAAACCCCATATATAGAGTTAATCCAATCTTTAGGGTTGGTGTGGGTGTTTTCTAATAACGTCATGATTAATTCATTATTATGCCTTAAAATAGCTAGCTGCATGATGCAGGCTGTGCTTTCTCGGGCGTCATCGGGGTCTTTATTTTTTAATTGATCAACTTCGCTTAGTAGTAAATGATTAAGGGAAAATACTTCCATATCAGTTTTAAGGGTAGCTTGATCAGTATTTTTTAAGTATAAAAAGATTTTCTCAGCTAATTTCCGCAGCTTTTCATTTAGCCTTTCATTTGAATGGCTAAAAAACCCTTTTTTGACAGAGAGGGTTGCTGTCTCGCCTTTTCTATTAATAGGCGTTTCTTGCTCCATCATGGATCTTTCTTGAATAATATTATATATATGGCGGCTTTGCATTGTTCGGGTCAATGATAATGGTAAATGAGGTATGCTCATTGAAACCGATCTAGGCCACCCATCATATGTATCAATAGTGATCCCGGTAAGTGAATTTTTTTGCGAAGCTAAAAAATCAAATAATCCAACAGGTTTTCCATGAATATCTTTAAGATAGCGCTCCAATGTAAATAAATGTTGCATATCATCTAATGCGAAAACGCTGCATCCCATGGGGGAATACTGCCTTTTTATGGCGGAAAAAAATATTTCTTGCTCTGGAAAAGCGGAGTCGAATGCTGCTATATATGATTTTGTATTGTCGTGTATTTCATTGCGGTGACTGCCAAGAGAGTCAAGAAATAGAATGCTTGTTTTACCATGGGCATCAATTTGTATATCCCCTGATATCCAATGATGTCCCGTGATAATAAATCTTTCGCGTAATGGCCATGATAGGCTATGTTTTAAAAGCAACAAATAAGATTTGAACTCAGATGGTTCTAATAAAGTTGGGCAAAAATCATAGCTACCAACGGCTTTGTTTTTTTTGTCATGTTTTATTTGTGCACAAGCAAGTTTACCTTCCTCGTAATCAATGCCACCAAAATAAACAAAAGGAGGCATTTTTTCTAGGATGAGTTGCTCCTTATCAGGTTTTAGAGATGATAGGTCTATTAATTTTGCTTGCTCGTCAGAATTTAACATACTACGCACGCGTTGAATTCTTTTTTGATGCGCCTCTATTTTTAGCAGTGCTTCAATTTGGGGGGTATCATATTTTTGTATCAAGCTTAGCAATACCTCTTTAAAAACTTGATCGCCTGTTGATTGATCTAAAGCAAGAAACTTATCCCATGCAGGACCTCTCATGCTAATAAGGTCAGAGCCTAAGTCACTTGTTCCATCGTGAAACCTTCTTAGTAGGGCCAGAAAATCAGGATTTTTTTTAGAGTAAAATAAAATTAATGCTAAAAGGAATTGGTGGTCTTTTTGTGACTCAAGCAAGTCTTGTTGCTCTGACAGCTTTAGATTGGAAAATGCTTCGATATCTACATTGTTTTCATCGTGTCGAGTAGAGCTCATGTCTGCCTCTTAGGTGTCAATTTTTAAGAAAGGCTGCCATTGTTCATCCGAGCAATGGCATAACACCCTGCCTTCCATGGAAATGCCACTCAGGGTAGGCCAAAGTGGCATCCAATTCAGTATCGGGTGATATTGTTCGCTCAACCACCCCTCGTTTTGGCATTCTTTTTTTAGTTCTTTTTTAAATTATATCAGGGTTTTTAAGAGGGTAGAGTTTGTGAATTGATACAAGAGGTTGGGGATGGGTGTAGCCTGGGTGGAATCACTGCCGTCATTGCGAGCCACTACTGTCATTCCCGCGAAAGCGGGAATCTATTTATAACGATACTTCTACTGTATGATTGAAATGGGTTCCCGC
>JBAQCP010000146.1:0-2915 GCA_049294295.1 Gammaproteobacteria bacterium
GGATGGAGCGAAGCGGAATCCGGGTTTATCGATTACCCAAACAAACCCGGATTCCGCTTCGCTTCATCCAGGCTACACGACTACTTTAGCGCTTCACAAACCCTTGCAACGCCTGACTTCACCGCCGCATCAGCGACCGCTTTGGATACTTGTGTTCTTAAGCGGGCATCGACTGGTTTTGGTAATAAATAGTGTGGGCCAAAGCTTAAACCTTGTTCTAGGTTATAAGCGGCTAGCACCGCATCAGGCACGGGCTCTTTTGCTAACTCTTTGATCGCATAAACAGCCGCTAATTGCATGGCTTCATTAATCGCTGTGGCTCTGACATCCAGGGCACCGCGAAATAAGTAAGGGAAGCATAAGGCGTTGTTTACTTGGTTAGGATAATCGCTACGCCCCGTGGCAATAATGGCATCTTGGCGAACGCTTAGGATGTCTTCTGGCGAAATTTCTGGGGCAGGATTAGACAGCGCAAAAATTACTGGATTTTTGGCCATTGTTTGCACCATGGCTGATGACACTAATTTAGGACCAGAAACACCGATGAAGATGTCTGCATCATGCATTGCATCTGCCAACGTGCGTTTATTGGTCTGAACGGCGAATTCTTTTTTCTGGTCGTTTAATTCTTTGCGGTCGGCATGAATAATACCTTCGCGATCAACAACATACATATTTTCTTTCGCTGCACCAAGCTTTACCAAGAGACGCATGGTCGCAATACCGGCAGCACCCGCTCCTAAACAAACAATTTTAGCGTCTTTCAACGACTTAGATTGCAGCTCTAGGGCATTTAATAAAGCGGCACCAACAACGATAGCTGTTCCCTGCTGATCATCGTGCAAAACGGGAATATCAAGGCGTCTTTTTAATTCCGCCTCAACAAAAAAGCATTCGGGTGCTTTGATATCTTCTAAATTGATGCCACCAAAGGTTGGGGCGATACGCGCAATGGTATCGACCAAATCTTGAGGGTCATCACAATCTATTTCAATATCAAAGACATCAATGTCTGCAAAGCGCTTAAATAAAGCAGCCTTCCCCTCCATCACTGGTTTACCAGCGAGGGCACCTACATTTCCAAGACCTAACACTGCTGTACCATTAGTGATCACTGCCACCAAATTACCTTTATTAGTATATTGGTAGGCAGTTTCCGCATCACGGGCAATTTCTTTAACGGGTTCAGCCACACCTGGGGTGTAGGCTAAGGATAGGTCGTACTGCGACTCAGTTGGTTTACTGAGTGCAATAGTCGTTTTTCCTGGTGTAGGGCTTGAATGGTATTCAAGCGCGGCAAGGCGTAGCTCTTCAGACATTTTTTTATTCTTATCAAGAACTTAAATTATCAAGGATCCCGCTGAAAAGCGCAGGAACCCTTACTTGTTTATATGCTGCGCAAAAGCAAAGCTTTTGCTTGCACCCAAAGAGGAGAATCGCGATTCTCCTCTTTGGGAATCCCCCATCGCGCAAGGTTCAATGGGAATTGCTGCTAATTTATTTTTCCGTTGTTTGATCTGGCGCTTTTCTGGAGTATTTTTGACGGAAACGATCAATACGACCAGCAGTATCAACAACTTTCTGGGTGCCAGTGTAGAAAGGATGGCATTTAGCACAAACTTCAAGCGACAAGCTTTCTTTGCCCAAGGTAGAACGAGTTTCAAATGTGCTGCCGCAGCTGCACACAACTTTAAGAGTATTATATTCTGGATGTAGATTTGGCTTCATTTTGACGAACCCCTATAAATTAGTCAGGGATGATAACTAAGAATCGGCCAGTAATCAAGAAGATGCCGATCTTTTGCTTGCCTGATAGATAGCCTTAGGCGTAATACAATATAAAGTATAGGCCCGTAAATTAAAAAAAGAGGGGTAGAATATGCTGCATAAGCCCGCCTTTTTTGAGGCTAACGCTCATCTATTAGCACAATATGACCAGCTGCTATCCGCGGTACTTTTAGCAGGAGGCACTCCCCTTGACGAGCTCACAGAAAAAAAGCAGCAACTCCTGGATAGACTCGACCCGCTAGATGCTATACAGACCCACAAGTTTTTTTACGAGCACATCTAAGAATAGTCTCTGATTTAATCAGTGCCTCAAGGTTCAAGATGACAGATACAAAGCAGCAAGAATTGCGTCAGCAGTTTGAAGATATTAGAGATACTGCTACTAAATTATATAGTGAACATAGCACACTTAATGCAAATAGCGGCCCATCAGCCAGCAAAGCCGCCCCAAAGAAAAAGAAAGAAAGTTTTTTTAGCGAATTAAAAAGCTCCTTTTTTGGCTCTGATGAGCAGGCCTCCTCATCTTCTCCGGCTGCTGCACCATCTGCTCCCGCACCAACCGTAAATAAGCCTTTTTCTGAACAATATGCAAATTATATTAAGCGGTTTGAAAAGCTATACCTGGCCATTTTGTTAGCTCAAGGCAACACCTAGGAAGAGGCTCAAGCTAAATTAACGGGGCAGAAATCACGACTTGATGATTACAATGACCCTTCTTTTAAGGCAACCGCTTTTCGCCCATACCTAAAAACCCTATCAGATAGCATCAGCATGGGTGTTTATGAAAATGAGACTGACCGCCAACAATTGAGAAGTCAATTTGAAACGCTGAGAGATGATTTTGATAGAAGCTTGGGAGAGCAGCGAGAAAGGTCAGCATATACAAGAAAATAAATAACTATGTAGCCTGGATGGTAACTGCCATCATTGCGAGCCACTATTGTCATTCCCGCGAAAGCGGGAACCCATTTATAACGATACTTCTGCTGTATATTTGAAAATGGATTCCCGCTTTCGCGGGAAGTCAGGTACCACCCGCATAGCGGGTGGTTTGGCCTAAAGCCCCCTCGAAGGGGGCCTGCTCTAAGCTAGACCTACCAAATTCTTTTTAGTTACATTTCCATTAG
>JBAQCP010000147.1:0-6316 GCA_049294295.1 Gammaproteobacteria bacterium
CCTCAGGGCAAACGGCCAACCCTCTCGAACCGTTCGCCCTGAGGAGGCGCGTAGCGCCGTCTCGAAGGGCAGCCCACTCGCTATGACAATTAACAAAAAAACACTAGCCCCATCCCTGAATAATGTCAAATCAAAATAACCACCCCGCTCCACCCCGATTACCTTGCAAATCTCCCCAAATTATGTAAAAAATGCACCATTCTATTTATAGGCTAACCACGAAGAATCCCATGCAAACACAAGAAATCGAACGCTTAATCGAAGCCGGCTTATCCGGCTCAGAAGCCACCGTTGAAGGCGATGGTACGCATTTTAATGCATTAGTTATTTCCCCAGTATTCGCTGGTAAAACCCGCATACAGCGCCAGCAGCTGGTCTATGATACAGTAAGAAGTCAGTTATTGGATGGCAGCTTACATGCGCTCTCCCTTAAAACCATGACGCCGGAAGAATGGCAAACCGTTGACAATAACTCTGAGGGAGCGTAACTGTGGAAAAATTAATCATTCAAGGCGGGCAACCCTTAAATGGCGAAACTCGTATTTCAGGTGCCAAAAATGCGGCCCTTCCCATTCTTGCGGCAACCTTATTAGGCAGCGCACCCATTCAACTTAGCAACATCCCTCATTTGCAAGATGTCACCACCATCGTCAGCCTATTAGGCCGTATGGGCGTTAAAATCACCCTAGATGAGCGCGCTAACATTGAAGTGAATGCGAGCAGCTTGAATTCTTTCCATGCCCCTTATGAACTAGTACGCACCATGCGTGCTTCTATTTTAGTATTAGGCCCCTTATTAAGCCGTTTTGGTAAAGCTGAAGTCTCTTTGCCTGGTGGTTGTGCCATTGGCAGCCGTCCTGTTGATCAACATCTAAAAGGCTTAGAAGCCATGGGTGCCAAAATTAGCATTGAAGATGGGTATATCAAAGCAAGCGCTGATCGCCTACGTGGCGCTATTATCACCATGGACATGGTAACGGTCACCGGCACCGAAAATATTATGATGGCAGCCACCTTAGCGAAAGGCCAAACCATTATTCATAATGCAGCTCGCGAACCTGAAATTGAAGATTTAGCAAACTTCTTAAATACCTTAGGCGCAAAAGTCAGTGGTGCTGGCACCTCAACGATTACCATTGATGGTGTTGACCAATTAAATGGCGGTAGTTATCAAGTCATGCCTGATCGTATTGAAACAGGTACCTATTTAGCCGCTGCCATGATCACACGCGGTAAAATTAAAGTTAAAAATACGAGACCTGATTTAATCAAATCCGTATTAGAAAAATTTGAAGAAGCAGGTGCGCATATTGAGACAGGGCCTGATTGGATTTTATTAGATATGAAAGGCAACCGTCCTCGCGCCATGAATATTAGCACTGCTCCCTACCCTGCATTTCCAACTGATATGCAAGCGCAGATTATGGCAGTTAACGCCATTGCTGAAGGCACAGGTGTGATTACTGAAACCATTTTTGAAAACCGCTTCATGCATGCGCAAGAATTAATGCGTATGGGTGCGGATATCACCATTAAAGGCAATACTGCTTTTTGTAAAGGTATTGACAACCTACATGGTGCGCCTGTCATGGCAACTGATTTACGTGCGTCAGCAAGCCTCGTCTTAGCAGGTCTTGCAGCAAGTGGCGAAACTAGCATTGATCGCATTTATCATATTGATCGCGGCTATGAATGCATTGAAGAAAAGTTAGCTCAATTAGGTGCTAAAATTCATCGCATTCCATCTGATACGGCAGACTAATGAAAATAGTACATGGATGTTTAGCAATCATCAGTGGCTTACTGCCACTGATGACACATAGCGCAAATCAAAGTGATCTTGATAAATTAATGGCGTTAAAAGAAAAGCCCAGCCTGCACCTCGATTTATCTAATACTGACTTACGCAGCTACCCCTTCATCCCTGGTAAAATTGATTTACAAGGTGCGAATATTTCTCACAGCAATTTATCTGGCGTTGATTTATCTAAAATGAATTTAGGCGGTGCGGATTTAAGCTATACGGATTTATCTAATGCCAAGCTTAATCAAGTCAATTTAATTGGCGCGAATTTGGAACATGCGAATTTAATAGGTGCAGAACTTACACGCAGTGATTTGTCATCTGCCAATCTTACTTTTGCCATTCTTGAACACGCCAATCTTCAGCAAACGATTTTAAACAAAGCTAATTTAAGCTGCGCCAATCTGAATCAAGCTGATTTGAGCCAAGCTAATGTGACCAATGCGATTATTTCTGGTGCATCATTTGTTAACACATTAACGAATGATTTAATTGGATATCAATTAGTGATTGATACCAAAGTGGCTTGTTAGTTGTTATCTAGAATGACTCATTTCATTATGCTCATCCAGAAAAAATACACTAAATAATTGCTGGCCCATGAGGGAAGCTTCCTCTTCCAAGCTAACTAGATCTGCCAATTTAATCAGCTTATTCTTTTTAATATCCCAATAATTTATCTCTTCTATATGTTCTTCTGGCATGAAAGTATTCATTAGATTTTTTGCATCAGGATCATGATGGTATAATATCTGTGCTAACATTAAATAGGATAACGCATTCAAACCGCTCTGCTGAATAGGCATCCCTGCTGCTTGTTCTTTCTCTAAAAGGGAGAGACTCGTATCCACGTAGTAAATTAAGCCCGGCACACCGATGCATTTAGCTAATTTTTCTGACAATCTAACTTTAGTAGCAGGATCGGCTGCTTCATCTATTAATTTAATTAATGCAGCAGAATCACTTTCGGTTATATCACTAATCGATTCTAAAAATAGGATGCTATTATACTTTTTAAAGTTCGTTTGTTTTACCCCGGAAAATATTTTCATTTTTTACTCCTTATCGTTTTATTGGCATTAGAAGAACTAGACTCAGCGATAGGTTCTTTTTTTCTGACCGAGGTCTTTTGAGACATTTTGATATACATTTTATTAATTTCCTTTTCATCCCCACCCCTAATAGCATTACATAACTTGATAAATCGATTCGGGATAGTCTTTTTACCAAACATTGAAATAGTCATTTTTATATTCAAATTAGCCAAAAATTTAAAATCTTCCATTGTGGCAGCCAAGCGCATTTTTTTAAGTAAATCAGGTAATGGGTCATCCCATCTAATAGAATGTACAATAAGTAATAATTTTTTCATCAAATTTATAGGTGAATTAAAATCTAGGCTTTTGTTTGCTAACCGCTCGCTACCCAGTTGTAAACGACTTGGTAGGTTTACCCCTTTATAAGATAAATATTGCTCTCTATATAACTGAAATAGTCTTTCGATAGAATGGTTTTGAACCTTCTCACCCGTAGACGATAACACCGCTTTTTTTCCCTGCTCCAAATAGCTATCAAAATTCGCACCTCGCTCTGAATCTGGACCAAAATATTTTTTAGCATTATGCTTTCTATAATCAGCTAATAATTTAAGCGATTGAGCATTCCAAACTAATTCTGGCGGCATATTGTTCCACGTTAAGCAAACTTCATTTGTTTCAGTTTGTGTTGGATCACCTAATTCTATGAATATATCTAATTTTGAGGATTGACATACATGGTCAAATGTAAATAGAGGGCAACTATTGATATCCGTTTGTAGGCGTGCCTCATTGGCATTAGAAGACGGCCAATAAACATGTCTAAAAATGTTTTGGCCATCAGCATCTGTCAAATATCCTAATCTGCAAATTAATATCAAAACACGCAAATCAGAACCAGCATCTAAAATAAGACACTCATTTCCCTCCCGTGATATTTGAATATCTATACCAGTATAATGGCCAACATTTTTAACAATTAATTGCAAGCGAGAAGGCCCTTCATCCACATCAACGTTAGCAGCAAAATCTCTAATGGCTCCAAGTAAATCAGCCAAGTTCACAGCTTCATCATCAACATGTTGTACTTCATAGACATAGCAGTTAAAAGGCCTCTCACTCTTAACTAGCCTTCTATGCTGCTCAAGCTCTATGAGTAAATTAATAGCCTCAATTGAAAAACCAACAAAGCCATTAGCTGCTGTTGGCAACTGATCAAATTGAATATCTAACTTATCTTTTCGTAAGTCCATGATACTTTCTCAAGAGTTAATAAGTTAAGTATAGCTCATTGAGACTTAATAAAAATTCCCTTAAATACCAATGAATTAACTTAATTTAGATAAATATATTGTGATTGTTTTTTACTTTTGTGCTATTTTTTTGTACAATAGGTGACTTTCATTCAATCTACCAGGATATTAATGGACACTAGAACAGCTAATCACTCTATTGAGAAAGAATTGGATTTACAATTTTCGCAATTGCGCAAAGAAAGCAATCAGTTTCAAGGCTTTTCTATTGAAGCACTGCGTCTGCTTGTCCGTATTAAACAAAACAAGCACTTGGTAAAGAAAAAAAATCATTTTAATTGCCAAGTGATTGAATTAGAAAAAAAAGAAGATGGCAGTAGTAATATCAATCAATTCTTAGTTGCCATTAAACAAATTATCCCCTCTGATACGCCACAGCGCCTACAATTTATCATTAAAAATGGCGGCCATTATACTTCATTAGATGTCCGTATCTCTTCAGCGGGCAATCAATGCATGGTGTTAGATGCTATCGGTGATTTACGAGGTCAAATGCTTGCCTTACAAGCTGTTAATTTAAAAGACGATGAAGGTAGGAAATTTTTCACCCAAGTTTATTTGGCTTTTCCTGATGATAATATCCATGTCTTACAAACTGACTCATTTAGCTGCCCAATATTAGCTTATGATCATGCACAACAAGCAGCAAAAATAGAAAATCTATACGAATATTTAGCAGACTACATTCCAAATAATAAGAAAGAACAATTCATTATTGTCAGTTGGATGCAATTGCCAGCAAAGTTAGTTTGGAATGCTCAATCAGTTGAGTTTGTGCAAGCTTATTTAGACCAACATCAAGAAGAAAGTGACTTATTTCAACCACACAGACGTTTTCATAAATTATTGCAAGAAATAGATCAGCCTACACTTGCAACGGAATTATTATTTAGCAAATATAAAAAACATTATATGGATTTAAAAACAAGAAAAAATTACCAGGCAATGCTAGATGAACTAACTGAGCCGACCGTACTTCAATTTAATGATATTTCGCTACGTGAGAAACTAATATTGATCGTGCATGCCCATCACTATTGGTTAAATATTTCTAAGAAAAAAACCCTCCCCAAACGTATTCAAAAAATGCAAGATGCATCTAGTCTGCAGGAATTTATCAGTGAAGCTAAAAGTACTAGCTTTACACCCACCTTGTTTAAAGTGAAAACGACGCAACATTTTTATAAAGCTATTCAAATGCAAGATGCACACGTGATTGATGAATATTATCAACAAGCGAAACAAAATAAATTCAATTAAACCATATTTAAAACTTCCTATGCAACTGCGTAGGAATCGTCTTTCTAATCTCATATAACTTTTTTAAATCTATATCAGCAAAGATGACACCAGGCTCATCATTAGCTAATTCAGCAATCATATTGCCCCATGGATCAACAATCAAACTGTGGCCATACGTTTTCCTACCGTTAGTATGTGTACCGCCAAGTGCCGCACCAATCATATAACAACCATTTTCTACTGCCCTAGCTCTTACCAAAAGCTCCCAGTGCGCATGACCTGTCTTCACTGTGAAAGCGGAAGGTAAAGCGATTACTTCTGCCCCTTGCTCTTGCAAAAGCCGAAACATCTCGGGAAATCTAATATCGTAACAAACACCCAAACCAAGCTTGCCCACCGGCGTATCGACAACGACTAAATCTGTACCTGGTTCTGTTGTATTGGATTCTTTATAACTTTCTTTAGGAGACAGTTCGACATCGAATAAATGGATTTTATCGTAGCGTGCTGCTACTTCACCGTTACTATTATATAAAATAGAAGCTGCGCGGACTTTAGAAACATTCTCAGTGGCAATGGGGATCGTACCGCCTAAAATCCATGTCCCATGCATTTTAGCTTGTGCTGACAGAAAATCTTGAATCACCCCTGCACCAAACGTTTCCTTAGCTAGCACCTTATCTTGCTCGGTTAAGCCCATAATGGCAAACATTTCTGGCAATACAATTAAGACTGCTTGTTGCTTAACCGCTTCTTGAATCAATTTAGCGGTGAGTTTTAAATTTTCATCGATATGATGAGAAGAACACATTTGTATTGCTGAAATAATAGCCATGTATCATCCTTGGGCTTGTGTCGCCGCATGCAATGCGGGCTAAATATATATTAATTACTCACCTTATGCAGCCGTCATTGCGAGT
>JBAQCP010000148.1:0-3543 GCA_049294295.1 Gammaproteobacteria bacterium
CTAATGGAAATGTAACTAAAAAGAATTTGGTAGGTCTAGCTTAGAGCAGGCCCCCTTCGAGGGGGCTTTAGGCCAAACCACCCGCTATGCGGGTGGTACCTGACTTCCCGCGAAAGCGGGAATCCATCTCTAACGTTTCTTCAGAGGCTGGTTTGAAATGGATTCCCGCTTTCGCGGGAATGACAGTAGTGGCTCGCAATGACGGCAGGTACTGCAAACTACACTAAAAACAACGCCGTTAAATTATCCAAAAATTTCTTCCCCAACGGCGTTGGACAAATGCGTTTAGCATCATCCATCAACAACCCTTTTTTAATCGCATTTTTACTAATCACCGCAATATCACTTAATGGCAAACCGGTACGTTCCGCAAATAAGCCAGCCTCCACACCCTCCGTTAAACGCAATGCATTCAACATAAATTCAAATGCTAATGCATCTTGGGTAATGACTTGAGGCTGCCACGCTAAGCGTTTTTCAGCGACTAAATAATCACGAGGATTTTTAACTTGAGCAAAACGCAGTACCTCATTAGTGAGTAGGTTAGTCATTTTACTGTGCGCACCAGCACCAATGCCTAAGTAATCTCCAAATTGCCAATAATTAAGATTATGACGGCATTGTTTGTTGGGTTTTGCATAAGCAGATACTTCATACTGTTGAAAGCCGGCTTCTGCTAACCGTGCTTGTCCTGCTATTTGCATATCCCAAATTAAATCATCCGATGGTAGGGTGGGTGGTTGATGATGAAATAACGTATTGGGTTCTAGCGTTAACTGATACCAAGAAAAATGCGTGGGCTCAAGACTGAGTGCGGTATTGATGTCGTATAACGCATCTGCTAACGATTGCTGCGGTAGCCCATACATAATATCGATATTGAAATTATCAAAGCCACTTTCTTTCGCAATTTTTACGGCACGCATAGCGTTATCAGCATCATGAATTCGGCCTAATGTTTTCAGCTTATCATTCTGCAAACTTTGAATGCCTATGGATAGTCGGTTGATGCCGGCGGTTCTAAATCCGTGAAAATGACTTTCATCAATCGTGCCGGGATTGGCTTCCAGTGTAATCTCAATATCACTAGCAAAAGGGGTTAATTTTTCTACACCCTTGAGTATTTGTTCAATCGCATGTGCCGAAAAAAGACTAGGCGTGCCGCCACCAAAAAATATACTGGTGATGGGTCTATCTTGAATCAGCGGTAAGTGGCTTTCTAATTCTTGCAATAAAGCGGCGATATATAATTGTTCAGGCAATGATTGCGGCGCGGCATGCGAATTAAAATCACAATACGGACATTTTTTGACACACCAAGGGATGTGGATGTATAGGCTTAGTGGTAATGGTTTTGTAAAGTTGAGCATGTTTAATAAAATCCTACCCTTTTCCGCATAGCCAGTTAAAATAGTCGGCTTATAGCAGAAGGAGTTTAACATGAAAAAACGCGTTAAGGTGGCAATTACAGGGGCGGCAGGCCAAATTGGTTATGCGCTTATTTTTAGAATAGCGTCTGGTCAAATGTTTGGGCCGGATACAGATGTTGAATTAAGTTTGCTAGAACTTGAGCAAACCTTGCCAGCGTTGAAAGGCGTGGCAATGGAACTAGAAGATTGCGCCTTCCCTCTGCTTAAAAAAGTAACAACTACTGCTGATGTCAATGAAGCGATGAAAGATGTGAATTGGGCTATTTTGGTGGGTTCTGTGCCAAGAAAAGAAGGCATGGAGCGTTCTGACTTATTGAATATTAACGGTAAAATTTTTACCACCCAAGGTAAAGCCATCAATGATAATGCAGCTGCCGATGTGCGTGTATTTGTAGTGGGTAACCCATGCAATACAAACTGCTTAGTGGCCATGCATAATGCACCAAATGTACCACGTGATCGTTTTTATGCCATGACCTTGCTAGATGAATTTCGTGCTCGCGGTCAATTAGCTATCAAAGCCGGTGTTGATGTGAAAGATGTTACCCAAATGACCATCTGGGGCAACCATTCTGCAACACAATATCCAGATTTCTATCATGCTAAAATTAATGACAAGCCGGTCACGGATGTTATTACTGACTTAAACTGGTTACAAAATGACTTCATCCCTATGATTCAACAACGTGGTGCCGCTGTTATTAAGCAGCGTGGTGCTTCTTCCGCAGCGTCTGCAGCAAATGCTGCATTAATGACCGTTCATAATCTTGTACACGACACTGCTCAAGGTGAAACCTTCTCCGTTGCGCGTTGTTCCCAAGGTGAGTATGGCATTCCTGAAGGCATTATTTATTCTTATCCTTGCCGTACCGAGGGTGGTCAGCTAAAGATCATCACTGGGTTAACTCAGAATGAATTTGCTGAGCAAAAAATGAAGATCACATTAGATGAATTGATCAAAGAAAGAGATGCAGTAAGAGAGTTAGGTTTAATTCAGTAGAGTTATATTGTCGCAGCTTACTTAAATTCCTAAGCTTGTCATCCCGAACGTAGTGAGGGATCTCCAGCTTAGGAGCAGCTGTAATAGATGGAGATCCTTCACTACGTTCAGGATGACAGTGGCTAGCTCCAAACCGCAATCAGCGCCATTGTCGCCACGCCTAATACTAAGCACAATAATTCCAACAACCCTCTCGAATCATGCGTATGCTTATGAAAATGGATATGATGCAGCGTTGAAATATATAAAAAAGTACCTGCTGCAAAGGCGTTAAATCCTGCCGCCATTAATTCGCTATGATCACCGAGCGTTAGTGCGGTGCCGAGTGCAATACCGGTGGGTGTCATGATGGCAAAAAAACCAATAATGAAAACGACTCTGTAGATCGGCAGCTGATGTCTTAACAGCGTAATACAGAGTGCAAAACTTTCAGATCCTTTATGTGCGGCGATCGCGACAAATAGCATCAATGCTTCAGAGAATGTATTTCCAATACCTAATGCAGCACCTTCGGTTAGCGCATGAATGATCAAAATCAAGGCTAATATATAAGGGATGGAGTGAGTACCGGAACGACCATTGAGGGATAGTCTTTCCAAAAAGAGCATGAGTAAAAAGCCACCAATGCAGATGGATTCAGGAATAGGGTAAGCACGTGCCGGGTAGGCATGAGAAAAAATACGAATGGCATCTGGCAACATATGGAAAAAAGCGGCACCTAGGAAAATACCGCTGGCCAATGCTTCACCTAAACCGGTGGACTCAACATGGCTAAGAGTATTTTTTTGTCTCAATGGGTAAATAACAGTCGCAATGCTAATTAAAAAGATTAAAGCAGCAGCGGCTGTCTTATAAAAAACCAGTGTCACAGGTTGTTCCTATACGCTATTTTCAAGTTCTAATCGTAATGTGAAATGGGGCAGATGGCTAGGTAAAGATGCATTTTGGCGTGTTGGGAATAGTAACAGCTGTCATTGTGAGCCACCACTGTCATTCGAGATCCGAAACCACCGGCTATGCCGGTGCGAATAACAAGGGCATTGCCATGTAAGCATTGAAACGGAGCTGGTAATAAGTTTCACTCCAATTGGACCTACCAAGTTCAATCAGAGG
>JBAQCP010000149.1:0-9885 GCA_049294295.1 Gammaproteobacteria bacterium
GCAATGACGGCAGTGCTCGTAATAACAATAGCAAACAAACTCTACTACATTTCATTATTATGGATACTGGGCATAAATACAACCACTTAACTTTCTGTTGATCTCCAAAGCGTTGCAAGCTATGTTCTTCTTATTGCAGTGTGAGCCATGGAGAGAGCCTGATGCCTTTAACGATTAATCATTTCATTAAAACAGCTGTTATTTTTAGCTGCAGTTCTTGCATATTTGCCCAAACATTCATGGGTGTTGAGCAATCAACATCGCTCAAAATGCAACCATATAAAGCGCCAGCGCCTGCTGTTCAGCCAATGTCTGCGCAGGATTTCAAAGGAACGGTTGGTTCATTAAGTGAACAAACACAAAATACCGTCTCGCAAGGTATTAATAAAAAATTATTACCTCCGCCAGCGCCCATGCCAACAGCACCGACTACGGCGCAGAAACCTCCTAGCACGCCGGATGCTAGCACTAGCACCTCGGTAACAAATAACCCAACCCTGCCTACCCAGGTAGCGCCTACACAAATAATAGCTCCTACGGTGACCAATCCACCCATCAACAATATGCCCCCACCAACTAGCAATAATATGGCGCCGGCTAATCCAACACCTTCCAGCACGCCAGTTTATTCAGGCTTCCAGGGTACTGGAACCACGACCAACACCAATACAGCACCTCCCCCACGCAGCGGCGGATCAAACAACAATAATGCACCGGCAAAAAGTTCGGGCTGGAATATTAATTACTAGTGGTCATCAGGAGCCCAGTACATGTTTAAACTAAAGAGCTTTGCTTTCAAAACGTTTGCGTTGTTGTTCGCGGCTATCGCTATTAGCATTTCAGCGGTCCTCCCAAGTGCTGCTGAAGATTTGAGTGGCTTTTATTTACAACTGATCGCTGAATATACAAACGGCATTTTAGGCAAGGTTAATAACTTGCCGGTTTATTTAGAAATAATCGCCAATTCTACCGCCAGTTTATTTAAAACTGACGACACGACCATTACGGGCACCCTACAAGGCTCCTTTACCGGTTTAGCGAATAACTTTATTCAAAACACGCAGGGACAAGCCGCACTACAAACTAATCTGTCTAATATCTTATTTGTAAATCCTGCCACTCAAAAAACCGCCACTGCTGGTCAACTACCCAATGCAAACGATCTATCTTACCAAACGATGCTGGGGCAGCCTTTCTTAGGGACAGACCCTCGCGGTAAAGGCGTAGATCCGATGTTAAACTATATTAGAAATGCCTCAGGGGTAGGACTTGTTCACACCTTCCCTGTGGCTGGCTGGCGTGGTGATGCACAATCGCAGCAAACGTATAGCAACTTCTTTAATACCATCGTGGCAGCTGAATCATATAGCGGCTACCTCTTAAGTGACATGTATGCTGATGCAAAAAATGGCAGCCCTTTCACTACCTTACAGCAGCAACTTATCCAACAAGCAAGTGACCCAACCAAATGGTTTGCTAAAATTGCATCCGAGGAGATAGGGATCGTATTGCGTCAAATTTTGATGTTTGAGTCACAATCATTTGTATTATTAAGTGAAATGCTTAAAATAGAAAAACAATCTCTTTACGCGCAAGCGATGACGAACAGCTTGTTAGCTTTATCAACGGCTACGACCGAAGATATGCTAATTAGAAAAGCGCAAGGCTCAATGCCAGGCTAGAGGATAATATGCCCGAATTTACGCTAGAAGCATCAAACGAATTCTGGAAAAACTATAGTGACTCTATGATATATAGGGTCATTGCTTTTATGGAATCTGTTGAGCATTTCACTTTAGATGGCACGCCTGCACTCGAAAAAGCGATGAAACGTTTAGGAGATGCCTTTGAAGGGCTGGATAATTTCAATTTAGAAAAAGAAGAAAAATTTGTGGCATTGTGTGCGCATCTCAAATCTTCTCGTATCTTGCACATGTTACAAACCATAGACACCATTGATCCGGGATCCGCTTCTAGGCTATTGATGTACTCAGAAGAACACAATAATTCTGACCACCCGATGGCTGAATTATTTTTACGCCGTAATATTGCATTTGAACGGTTAAGATTATTAGGACGGATTTTTTCAGCGGAACGATTAGAATTAATCTTAGCAACCTTAGAAGAAGACGACTTTTAGAGATTAACTATGTGGCAGACTGCGCGTGAATTTGTTAGCCGTACACCTTATCGACGAGAAATGATTTCTGTTGTAGTGATTAAATTATTGATGTTGATGGCGTTGTGGTGGGTTTGTTTTTCGCATCCGGTGAAGCATGAGTTGACACCGGGGAAGGTGGCGGAGAGGTTGTTTAGTAATGACTCGCAATGACGGCGGTTGCCTCATCCAGGCTACAAATCTTTTAAGCTTTTGCGATCATAACAGCGGTGCCGTAACAAAGAACTTCCGTAGCCGATATCTTTTCAGCACCCGCCTGAGCCGCATCATAACGAACACCAACAATCGCATTAGCGCCTAATTGTTTTGCATGTTGCACCATTGAATCATAAGCTGTTTGCCTTGCTTGCTCGCACATCTCTGTATAAGCACCAATTTTACCGCCTATCATGTTTTTCAAGCCACCTAGCAAGCCTTGCATAATAGTAGGTGAACGAACGATGATACCGCGTACTATGCCGCGGTATTCAACAATACGAAATCCTTCAACATCCATGGTAGTCGTGACAATCATAATGCATCCTATTCAATGTTTTGAACTTGCTCGCGAATTTGTTCGATTAATACTTTTAATTCAACGGCTGCGTGCGTCAATATTGGATCGGTTGATTTTGAACCTAAGGTATTCGCTTCACGGTTCAATTCTTGCAACAAGAAGTCTAAACGACGCCCAATAATACCGCCTTCTTTTAACACACGGCGCACTTCAGTGATGTGGGTTTCTGTACGGTCTAGCTCTTCAGCTACATCTATTTTTTGCGCATACATCACCATTTCTTGCTCTACCCGCGTAGGATCTAAATCCATTTTCGCATCCGCAAAGCGCTTTAATAATTTTTCACGCTGCTCAGTCATGATTTTAGGTAGTTGCACTTTTACTTTTGCAATTTCTTTCTGCATTAAATCTAAACGCTGTAAAAATGTTTGTTTTAGATCTTCGCCTTCTCGACCACGCGCTGCTAATAAATCTTCTGCCGTTTTTTTCAACAAACCTAATACTTCACCCTGCAATTCAGTTAAGTCCACTTCTTTGGCTTCTAACACACCAGGGAAACGCAAAATATCTGGCACGTGCACAGGCGCTGGGTTTTTTAAGAATCCTGCAATTTCATCACTCGCACGGCAAATAGCCTGCACTAACTCCGTATTAACATGTAATAACGCATCGCCGGCAGCGGCATTTAATTGATAGCGGAAAGAACAATCGACTTTACCGCGCTTGATCACTTGTCGAATGCCTTCTCGGATAGGCATTTCTAACGCACGCAACACCTCAGGCAAATGCAAACCCACTTCAAGATAACGATGATTGATAGAACGCATCTCACACACCAAACTACCCCATTCGCCTTGATGCTCTGCACGAGCAAACGCCGTCATACTATAAATCATATCTACTGCCTTTTTTTAGTTGCTTCATATTGTTTGATATGAGCAGATAATTCCTGCTCTAATTCATTTGCGCTGACAATCACTGGTTTGATTTTTGCTACAGGTGCCGGCTGCGGTTTGCTCACAGGTAAGGCACTACCTACCTGCATTTTAGGTAATGCAGTATAAAATTCAAAATGAATGGGTGGAGGACCTTCTTTTTGCTTGGCCGCCAACTCCTTCACTTTAGCGATATCTTGATGTAAATGATGTCGGCTAGCGTTCACCCAATGCTGCATAAGCTCTGGACGCATAGAAAAAGCGGCAATTAAACCACTGACGACTAATAGCCCACCGAGACTTCCTGCCAATATCACCCAACGCCCGCGATTTTGGGCAGGCGTTCGACGTCTGGTTGCATTTCTATTCTTGAAATCCTTTCTCATAATACCTACATGCTAACAGGAGCCGTGATTCCGAGTAAATTAAATCCATTTAATAACACCTGGCGTGCCGCTGAAATTAACGCTAAACGCGCATCGCGAACGGCCGCATCTTCCACTAAGAATTGGTGGGAATTATAGTAAGCGTGGAAATCGGTCGCTACATCACGCAAATAATTCGTTAATTGATGCGGCTCATAATGCAAGGCTGCATTCACGATCATATCAGGATATCTAGCTAATGTACCCAATAATTGACGCTCGTGATCGGCCGTTAACAAGCTAACATTTGCCAATCCATGCGCTTCATTATATTCCATTGCGCGCTCTGTTAGTTGCTTAAAGACGCTGCAAATACGCGCATGTGCGTACTGCACATAAAACACAGGATTTTCATTAGATTTAGATTTCGCTAAGTCTAAATCAAAATCGATATGCTGCTCGCATTTACGCATGACATAAAAATATCGCGCCGCATCATTGCCGACTTCATTACGTAATTCTCTTAATGTGGTAAAGCTACCACTACGAGTCGACATCTGCACTTGCTCACCCGATCGGAATAAGGTGACAAACTGCACCAATAAATACTGCATACGTTCAGGGTTAATGCCTGATGCTTCAACCGCTGCTTTCATGCGTGGCACATAGCCGTGATGGTCGGAACCAAAGATATCAATCGCAATATCAAAACCGCGCTCAAATTTATTTAAATGATAAGCAACATCATTAGCGAAATAGGTACGGGTGCCATTAGAACGCACTAATACTCTATCTTTTTCATCACCAAATTGCGTAGAGCGAAACCATAATGCGCCTTCTTGCAAATAGGTATGGCCATTTTTTTCCAGAGTAGCGAGTAATTCATCAATCACACCGGTTGCAACAAATTGACGCTCAGAGAACCAATTATCATAACTCACACCGAACTCGGTTAGATCATCTTCAATATCCGCTAAAATACTGTTTAAACCAAAGGTGAAGACACTTTCATAGGCATCATGACCTAATAGCGCACGAGCACGATCAACCACGGCATCAATGTAAATTTCTTTATCGCCGCCTTGTGGCTCATCTAATGGTAAATCAGCCATTACCTCAACCGCCGACTTGAAAAGGGCCGCGCCTTGCTCGTCTTTTAAGCTGCGAGCAATCTCAACAACGTAATCACCTCGATAGCCATTTGATGGGAAGGTGAATTCTTCGCCGCATAATTCTAAATAGCGCAGCCAAATGCTGGCAGTTAAAATATCCATCTGACGACCAGCATCGTTAACATAATATTCACGATACGGCTTAAAACCGACGGAATCTAATAAATTACAAACAACGGTACCAAATGCAGCATGACGGCCGTGACCAACATGCAAAGGACCCGTTGGATTAGACGACAAAAATTCAACCAAGATACGCTTGCCGCGCCCAATGGTACAACGACCAAACCCGTCTTTTTGCTCTAGGATTTTAGGCACGATTTCATTTAACGCTTCGGGCGCTAAAAAGAAGTTAATAAATCCAGGCCCTGCGATTTCTACTTTTTCAATATATTGTGAAGCGGGCAGTGCCTTAATAATAAGATCCGCAATATCCCGTGGTTTTTTTTGCGCGGCCTTCGCTAGCATCATGGCTACATTTGAGGCAAAATCCCCGTGCTGTTTGTCTTTAGTGGGATCAGTTTGCACTGAAGAGGGAATCGCCGCTGGCAACTCGCCGGATTCTTGTAATTGTCGAATCGCTGTTTGAACCAAATTTTCAATATGCTGTTTCATAATACTAAGAATGCTTCCAATATAGTGATATGGGTATTATCGCGGCTTTACACCAAGTTGCAAGAAGAGCCGCAAATATAAGATATCCGCCCACGTGAATGTAAGTATTTACTCACAGAATCAAGGCGATATTCGATCGTTATTGGCTAAGCCGGTCTAGGCTAACCTCACACATAACCCAGCCTAACATTATGATTTTAATCACCTTTAATAGAAAGTCGGATTAATCAAAGCCTTAATTATCAATATCATATAATTTTCGAGCCCTAATAGACCACAGGCTTTCATTAAAATTTTAGTTATACTGCTCTCGTAGTCAAGGATTGACTACTCTCGCAAAAAAGGACTTGTGCAACCACTCCTCGTTTTGTGTGTTCAGGGATGGTATTTTTGGCAAGGATTGCCAGACCTGAGTTGAGCATGTTTGGGCGGCGCCCCCAAAAGCACCGCCCGTTTTTTTATGTGCAAAATTTAATCTTTTTTCAAATTCAGCTATCGAAGCTAGACATAACTGCGTGTCAAACCCCTGCAGCCGACCATTCAATTTAGTTTAGCTTATTATCTGGAAACAAAAACTCGGAGCGGCAGATCTAACGGGGGATACACTCACTCCAAACCACATCATGTTGAAACGGGCATGGCTTTCTGACTCAAAGCTGAAAAAGATAAAAACTTTATACTTCTTAAATAATACAAATACATAATAACAGGTACTACTGAAACCATTAAAAAAATCAGCCAACCAGCATTAATACCATAATTATTCATGGCAAGAGCCGGTAGCCAGCTTAAAAAAATGATCGCTATTGAAGCAAAAGATTGAAATTTACCATTAACTCTTCCGAAATACTCCGTTGGCACCAAATGCATAATAAGCTCAAGACGGTTTATTCTGATTGTACAATGACAAAGTGAAAAAATAAAAAATGCAGCATAAGTTACATATAAGGTTGGCCATATAAATATGCAAAAGATTGCAATTGCATATAATAAAACTCCAAAAAATATGCTTAGATACTTATCCAAATTTTGGTTAATCATTCCTATTGCACCAATAGCAATAACCGCGCCAAATGCATAAAGCAGCGTATATAAAGAATATTGCATAGATGTTGCATGAAGAAGCGTTTCAAAATGCGCAGGATAAATCACTCTCTGGGCCATGATACAAACAAAAGGGATCAGTGTAATGGCGCCAAATATATAAAACGCCCTATCCATTTTAACAATTGAAGCATATGAATTTTCAAGTATATCTCCACTCTTAGTAGCCACAGTATGATGGAGAGCTTTAGATTCAATTTTTACACAATGCATAAGTGCAAATGCAGCCAAAAAAGAAAATGCATCAGCAATCAGCACATAGGAAATTTGCATTTTTTTAATCAGCAAAATGCCAATAAATCCTGCAACAAAAGTCATTAATTGCTGCATTAATTCCAACAATCTAGTAGTGCTTGCATATTGATCTTTTGTTGTGATCGCTTTCGCAATAGCAACTCGGTTAACAGGCTCCAGCGTGCTTAATAAAGATGATACTATTCCAATAGACACAAGCAACCAAAGCTTTAACCCAATCAGTTCATTGATGATTAAAAACACAATCTGAGCTACAAATCCAACAAAAAATAGAGTCTTAGCAATACCCTGCTTTGAATATCTATCAACCCATAATGAAAATTTTGGTAAAATAATAAATGCAAAAACTAGTCCTACCGTATTCAATAGCGCCAATGCATTAAAATCATCGTAAAGCTGCTGTATAACCCATGCAATGCCAAGCGCTGTCAGGCCTGTTCCAATTCCTGAAATCAAGGTACTAAAAAATAGAAAAGTAAAATTTTTATTGATTAACATGGATTAATTTTGCTCTAAAGATTGTATGTTCTGCCTCTCAGCAACATTAGTTGAAATAGGATTGATATTTTTATAGATATTTGGAACATATATTTCCATGAATGTTTCTGGATTAGATAATGACTTGAAACCAAATTTCTCATATAACCATTTTGCGGTCGTTGTCGCTAATGTAAAGCGACGCAACCCTGTCAAATCAGGATGTGAGATTACTTCTTTTGTTATCCATAATGATAGTCCTTTTCCTCTGTGTGCTGGCAAAACAAACACATCCACTAAATTTGCAAAAGTCACCTTATCCGTAATTACCCTAGAAAATCCCACCAAACTACCGTTGTGCAAGATTGCAAAACACATGGAGTTTTCCATTGATTTTTTGACCATATCTTTTGATATATCAACTGCCCATGTGGAATATTTCGATAAAAAATTATGGATAATATTGATATCCATGCAAGATTTTTCCTGTGTAAAGGAATATCCTTCCGCTATTAAATCTTTTACTTTCATAAACTCTCCATTAATTGTGAAAACAATTTTTCAATGAATTAATAAAATGATTAATTTGATCTATATTAATATTAAGTGGTGGCGTTAATCTGATATAGCTAGGTTCATGCGGAGCAATTGCAGTAAGTATTCTTTTATCCAATAGGTTTAAACAAACATCCGCAGCATTGACCTGGTAACGCTCTTCTTCAACTATTTCAAAAGAGATACATAAACCTGTTACATTGATATTTCCAATAGGAATACTTTCGCTAACTAGTTTTTTAAGTAATTCCATAAGTAAATTTCCACATTCTTTTGCATTCTTCAGCAGATCTTCCTGCTCAACAATTTCTAAAACTGACAATCCACAAGTAACCGCTAAATTATTTGCGGAAAAAGTTGCAGCATGATTTTCACCAAAAGCATCCCTAAACATGGAATCATATACTTCATCTGTCATCAAAACAGCGGAAAGTGGAATTAATCCACCAGTTAGCCCTTTGGATGTGACAATAATATCTGGTATCAAATCAGCACATATTGATTGATAGGCAAACCAGCTACCCGTCCTCCCCAACCCTGTCATAACCTCATCAACAATTAATAGTGCTCCGTGTTTCTTTGCCAGAAAAGCCAATTCACTTAATATCTCGCCATCCCACGCACCCGCTCCAGATGATCCTTGAATAGGCTCAAGGACAATTGCAGCAACAGATTTTTGCATTAAACAGCCTTCCAATGTGTCTAGATCATTGAAATTTATATAATCTACATCTAATGGCAATGATGGCAATGCATCACGCCAAAAATCATTGCTCGTCAAAGATGTTGCGGCAACAGTGAGGCCATGAAATCCATTTGTTACAGCAACAAATGATGTTCTCTTGGTATGAGCCATCGAAAATTTTAAAGCAGAATCAATTGCTTCTGACCCAGAGCTTGCAAAATATACTTTATTTAATTTATTTCTAGACATTATAATGAGACGCTCTGCAAGCATAGCCGCCTCAGGTGAGATACCCCATGGATTGATATTTGGCTTTGCTAAAATCAGAGATTCTGTCAATTCTTGAACCAAACACGGATGATAATGGCCTACTGTATTTGATCCAAAACCTGCTACTAAATCAAGGTATGCATTATCATCCTCATCATACAGATAACACCCCTGCGCTTTGTTGAATAAGTGATCAAATTTGATCGAATTTAATGAATCCACTTTAAATGGATTGATATAATTTGCATAACGTTGAAATATTTCAGAAGTGATGGACATTAAATAACTCCCGCCTCTAAACCATGGAAAAAAATTAATTTTTCCTGGGCTGAGTAATATGTAGCCATTTGCTCTAGAGACCGATGATTTAATTCAAGCAGGTATAGAACATGCTTTATAGCCCTTTGTTGTGATGCTGGCGTCAGCATTTCAATATCACACATAAATAATCGCGATAAAGAAGTATGATGAAGGTCAATATTCAAATTATCGTGCGCTCTGGCAACTCGTTGATATTCCAATTTATCCGCCATAATCCTTTCTAAAAAGTCATAAAGTGGCGAGGATTTCCCTATCATGCCTTCCGTGATCATGGCAGAGGAAAAAAATCCCACAGGGTCATGGTCAGCTACAACAGTGAAAGCATCAACATATGATCTGACCTAGGTTCCGTAGACACCAAATTTGATATAATTAATCAAAAGAGGTGTCACAATGAGTAAGTATGACAAGTCGTTCAAAGAAGAAGCAATTAGATTAGCTTTAACATCCCCACAA
>JBAQCP010000150.1:0-6975 GCA_049294295.1 Gammaproteobacteria bacterium
CGCCTCCTCAAGGCGAATGGCCAACACTCTCGAACCGTTCGCCCTGAGGAGGCGCGTAGCGCCGTCTCGAAGGGCAACCTGCCCGCTACAACAACAGCAACCATCTAACCAGAATAAGTCTCAAACAAAAACCAAACTCTTCTTTCTGTTTCATCAATAAAATTTTCTAATAAACTAGCGGTAGCCACATCATTACCATCATCACAAATCCGATGGGCAGAGCGCATACGAGTGGTGAATGCTTTATTGTCATCCATTAAACGGCGCAGCATTTCTTTAGGCTCAACAAATTCATCGTTATCATCTTGCAAACTTTTCAATCGGCTAATTTGATCCACAGAATGAATAGTCAATTTACCTAACTTACGAACACGTTCTGCCAATATATCAATCATGGCAAATAATTGGTCTGCTTGTTCGTCTAATAACAGATGGTAATCACGATAATGGCTGCCTGACATATGCCAATGAAAATTTTTGGTTTTAATATATAAAACAAAGGTATCAGCAACCAGTTGATTCACAGCAACAGCAATGGCTTCTCTAGCTGAATCGGTCAAATCACTAGGTGTGCTCATTTTTGGCGAAACTGATGGTAATGATTTAATATTTTTCATTTCATACGCCCTCCAGACTTTACATTTATTGTAACAGTTTTTGCAATCCTTAGGTTAGGGCTCAAAAAAAATTACATAAATACAAATAACTAAAGAATAATGGCCATTTTGCTATGCCCTATTTTCCATACGTAAATAACTTTTAATTTTGACTCGATAACGCCATCTTAACAAAATAGCACTACAAGCAGCGCCAATGATTAATCCGTACCAAAACCCCATTGCGCCCAAACCTATCCTAGCAAGCAGGTAACCAACAGGCAGCGCAATCAACCAAAGACTGATAATAGACGTCAGTAATGTAAAATGCGTTTCTTTTAAAGCACGCAAGGATCCAAATAAAGTGATGCGGATAGATTCTAATAACTGGAAAACCGCCGCTATTGCTAGGAATTGTTTAGCATAGGTAATGACTTGTTGATTACTTGGGTTTGATAAATCAAGATCAAATCCAATAATAACATTAGGAAACACCCAATAACAAATAGCGACTAACAAGATAAAAGAAAAAGAAATGAATATACCTGCAAGACTGGTCTTGTCTGCCTCAATCATTTTACCTTCACCGATTAAATGACTCATACGAACAGTGACGGCTTGTGCTGTAGAAAAAACAACAGCAATGATTAGCCCTAAAAACTGCAGAACAATTTGATTAGCAGCAAGCTGCGATTCTCCCTGCATACCCATAAATAAACTAAGTGCAAGAAAGAAACCCACTTCAACACAATACATAGCGCCCATAGGAGCACCAATTTGCAACAAATCTTTTACATAACGAAAACTTTGACAAAAAAAGGCAACTCGCAGATATTCTCGATAATCACGTTGTATGCATAAATACGCTATTAGAAAACCAGCAGTTAGCCAATAACTAGCCGTCATACCCCAACCGATACCAGCAATACCTAATTTAGGGAAACCCAACAAACCAAAGATAAGAATATAATTACAAAATATAGCAACAGGCACCCAGAACATAATGAACAACATACTAACGCGGGTATGCCCTAAACCAATTAAAAACTGCAATAGAACAAGCATCGTAAAATCAGGCAAAATACCCCACGCTAAGGCATGAAAATAAGATTGAGCTAGTGTCACCAATGCTGGGCTTTGTCCAAATAAAATTAAAATGGGTGCCATATTCCAAATAATTAAAAATGATGGAATAACCAGCAACAAACCTAGTGTCAGCCCATCTCTCAATACTTCTGAGATAGCTAATTTATTTTTTTCACCCTGTTTTTGTGCAACAACAACACTCACTGCTGTTAATGCACCCCACATGACAACCATTAACGTTGCAAACACCCAGTTAACTAATGCACCAGCTGCTATCGCCTGCTCTCCCAGTTTGGCAAGAAAAAAGGTTGAAAAGAAGGTAATAGATGATTCGATCACACCTGTCACAATTAAAGGTAACGATAATATTAATAATGGGGCAAAGATAGAACGGTAAAATGTTAATGAAGGATTCATACTTTTCACATATTTTTAGGATAAATAATAATTTTTAGAATACGAGTACCGCTTGTTTCTTTCACCAGCAATTCAAACTCATCAAAACTCATTTTGTCACCAGGCTTGGGTAAGCCGCCAAACCGAGTTAAAATCAAACCGGCAACGGTATCTAGTTCTTCCTCATCTTCACTCAGCGTAATATCTTGTTCTAATGCTTTTTCTAACGAATAAATAGAACATTCGCCTCGAACGACTAAACTACCATCGTCATTTTTGACCCAGTCATCTCTTGTTCTATGAAACTCATCTGTCATACGCCCTAATAAAACATGGAGTAAATTATCAAGGGTAATAAAGCCTAATAAATTATCTTTACCCATATAAACCAAGGCAAAATGCGGCATGCCTTCTCGAAATCGATGCAATAAATCTAACGCTGATAACCGATGTTTTACTTTGAGTATGGGACGAATATAAGGAACCAAATTCTCTATTTTCTTTTCTGTCAGTTGGGCGACAAATAAATCTTTGACATGTAACACCCCAATAATGTCATTTTTTTTGCTGTCAAAAACGGGATAACGGCTATAACGGTGTTCTCTAGCAATTTTCAGTAAATCATCAACGGGCTCTTGAATATCCAACATCACCATATCTTCTGGTGGACGCATCACTTCAGTCACCTTGAGGTCTGCAAATTCTAGGGTATGTTCAATAATATCGGTTTCTGCTTTCGTCAATTCACCGTGTAGATGGCTAGCACTTAAAATAAGCTTAATTTCTTCTGTAGAGTAAAAATTATCGCCCGTTTTCGTCAGATTTAATCCTGTCATTTTTAATAAAAAATTAGAACAGGCATTCAACAACCAAATGGCCGGAAACATGATCCAATAAAAAACGTACAGTGGAACAGCAGTCCAAACAGAAACGATTTCAGACTGCCTAATAGCCAAAGATTTAGGCATTAATTCACCGATGACGATATGCAGGAAGGAGAGTAAAGAAAAAGCAGTTAAAAAAGCCGCAAATTTAAGTAATTCTTGAGAATGGATACCTAAAAAATGGAAAAATGGCTGTAGCAAATCTGAAAACGCAGGCTGACCTATCCAACCCAAAGCGAGTGATGCCAGTGTAATACCTAATTGGCAGGCTGAAAGATAAGCGTCTAAATGGCTATGGACTTGCTCAAGGATTGCGCCTCTTAATCCGTACGTTTCTTTAATCTCAGAAACCTGGGTTTCGCGTAATTTAACCATACCAAATTCGGCGGCGACGAAGAATGCGTTTAATAAAACGAGAGCGAAGGCGGCGATTAGCCAAAAAACGTTTAACATGATTACTTTCCTTTACTGACGCTTTGAATAGGGTGGGTTATTTCTTTCCACTCAAAAC
Source organism: Gammaproteobacteria bacterium (assembly GCA_049294295.1). Lineage (GTDB taxonomy): Bacteria > Pseudomonadota > Gammaproteobacteria > DSM-16500 > DSM-16500 > Aquicella. The sequence goes on from JBAQCP010000150.1 coordinate 3,474, forward strand.
ACTCAAAATACTTTTAACAATCTGACGTCCAACTTGCGTGCCGAAACTCCTAGCCGTTGATTTAATCAACGCTTCCGTAGCAGATTGTCTTGGTCTACCCGGTTCTTTCGGCGCAACCTCTGCGGCTGCTGCCACTTTACTAGCCATCTTTTCTTCAAGCATTTCATTCGCAGACTGCCTATTAACCGCTTGCTCATACTGACCGTAAAAAGGTGAACTTTTAATGATACTCGTTTTTTCAGCCGCTGTAATGGGGCCAATGCGAGAAGCAGGCGGATAAATAGCCGCGCGCTCCACTATGGTTGGCTTACCGGCATCATCCAATATTGAAATGAGTGCTTCGCCCACACCTAATTCTACTATCGCTTGCGCTGTGTCTAACTTGGGATTACTTCTGAACGTTTCAGCGGCCACCCTGACTGCTTTTTGATCCTTAGGTGTAAAAGCACGCAATGCATGTTGCACGCGATTGCCCAATTGTCCTAATACATCTTCGGGTACATCTAAAGGACTTTGGGTGATAAAATACACCCCTACTCCTTTAGAACGAATTAAGCGTACTAATTGCTCCACTTTGTCTAGTAATGGTTTAGGCGCAGAATCAAACATTAAATGTGCCTCATCAAAGAAAAAAGTCAATTTTGGCTTATCTTGATCCCCAACTTCTGGCATCACCTCAAACAAGGCCGTCAATAACCACATTAAAAAAGTTGTGTAAAGGCGTGGATCAGAGACTAATTTAGTTGCATCTAATATATGTATTAACCCTTTACCTGAGGCATCTTTCTGAAAAAGTTGATTCACATCAAAATTGGGCTCGCCAAAAAATTGGTCTCCACCTGCTTCTTTTAGTGTTAATAAAGAACGCTGAATAGCACCAATGGAAGTGGATGCAATATTACCGTATTTCACCTTCATGGTATCGGCATTAGTGCCCATCCACTCGACGACACTCTTCAAATCTTTTAAATCGACTAATTGCATGCTTTCATCTTTTGCAAAGCTAAAAGCAGCATTCAACAATCCTTGTTGAGTATCATTTAAATTGAGTAAACGACCCATCAACAAAGGACCCATCGAGTCTATGGTGGTTCTAAGTGGATGGCCTGTTTGGCAATAAATATCCCAAAAAATAACAGGGTTGCCGTGCGGTGTGTAATTTGCAATTTTTAACTCATCGATGCGTTTTTTTAATTTAGGATTTTCATCAGCAAGTAAAGCGATGCCTGATAAGTCACCTTTCACATCGGCTGTGAAAACAGAAACACCCGCTTCGGAAAATTGTTCAGCTAGTGTTTGCAAGGTAACTGTTTTACCTGTCCCAGTGGCACCAGCAATAAGGCCATGACGATTTGCCATTCCTAAATTGAAGGAAATAATATCGCCATGTAAGGTTCTGGCAAAAGGAAAGGTTAACATGAGCTTTACCTCTAAAATGAGCTAGATAATACCATTATAAAGCAATTGGCTTTTTTAAAAAATATGACCTATTTTTCAAAGATATGCTAATCTTTCAATAACGATAAATTCAAAATGGAGTTTGAATAATGACATCAATAGCGGAATCTATTTTAAGAGTATGCGGTTTAGGCACTTATTTGCAGATTGGCTGCAAAAATCACAATTTAGTCTTTGATTTGCTCAATCAATCAATTGATGCTTATGGATTAGATAACTCGTTAGATGTGGTTAATCTAGCGCTAAAACGAGCGCCAGATCGCTTTCAACAGGGTTCATTGGTTAATTTTCCCTACCAACACGGGTTTGCAGATACCGTCATCATTGGTGAAGAGCTCCTAACCTTTAAAACGGAAAATATGCTGGACGTATTTAGGTTTTTAATGCAGTTAACAAAACATAATCTTGTTATTTATTTTCCACCCACGGAAGCGCATCAAGTAAAAAACCCTGAAGCAAATCGTTTATTTTGGGAAAAAGTGGCTATTTTAGCAGGCTTTCGTCGTCATCCTAGAGGCATGTTGGTTGAAACTTACAGCAAATTGGAACGAGAACAAATTGGCGGCTTTATTTTCTTTGAACGCATACCGGAAGCGGCGTTAAAAGAATTTACCATGGAAAAATTATTAGCCGATCGCGATCATCACATGGATATGTTACGCGAAGCAGGACGCCGCTCTGATGGACATGTGTCACGCTATGTTTTAGCAGCTTCCTATATTAGACCGAATGACGTCGTATTAGATGCCGCTTGTGGCTTAGGTTATGGAACGGCTGTGCTGGCGGCCTGCAGCCAAGGTTCAAAATTTATTGGTATTGATTTAGATGAAGGGTCAGCGGCTTATGCAAATGCTAATTATGCAGCTGTTTATCCAGGTTTATCTTACCAAGCTTGTGATGCTACCAAGCTAGCTTTTTTGGCAGATCAATCGGTTGATACGGTTGTCTCGTTTGAAACGATTGAGCATTTACCTAATTACAATGACTTTTTACTCGAAGTAAAACGCGTTTTAAAACCAGATGGACGTTTTATTGGTAGCGTGCCTAATTTATGGTGCGATGAAACAGGCAACGATCCTAACCCACATCATTTCCATGTATTCGACTGGAATAGATTACAACAAGCTATTAGTCCACATTTCATTATTGATGCGAGATGGGCACAAAATGCTGGCGGTGGTTTTAAGCTGTGGGATAAACAACGAAAAATGTGGAATGTGCCATTAGATGATCCACGCGAAGTAGAAACTGAATGGTGGGTTTTCTCTGCCAATGTTGATCCATTAAATACAACTAATGCTGCACCTGCCACCAAAGAAGCTTACGATAATCCTTGGTTACAACGCATGATGACGTCGCAAACCGAGCAGTTAATCGATAAATCTGCTTTAACTAATTTCTCTATTAAAGCTGCGAATAATGCACGTGTTGGCTCAGTTGATCATGGTGCTGCTTTGTATGTTCTTTGTGAACAAATATTAGCTTCTACTCAATTAACCAATGAAGTCGCGCAAAAATTAATTGATAGCGTTCAAAAATTTCAGGCGGCCAATGCTACTGATAATTACTGGAGCCATTCATTGCATTTAATGACAGGCAAATTATTATTAGCGGCCGGTAAGCGGAATGAAGCGCTGAACGCCTTCTTAGCTTGTGTCCATGATGCAGCGACTGATAGACCGTCTTTGTTGGCTATTAACCGTATAACGGCTCATAAGCAAGCGGGTTTGATTTATTTAAATAATCATCAGCCCGATGAAGCGAAAGCGCAGTTTGAGCAGGGAATTGCGTCAGCTAAACAATTATTGCAAGGTGCATGGGCTAGCATGTTAAATGATGAACAAAATCTATCAGCGGTTTGTGATGATGCTATGCAAGTGCTGATGATGGCTAATCAATGTGTACAGGCGATTAAATCGATTGAAAAAGATCGTAAGATGACAGGATATTTCTGGGATCAGATTAATTTGTTGAAGTTGGGTGAAGAGCAGTTAGCTTAAATGTAGCCCGGCAAATTTTTTGCCGGGGCTTTTCGTGAATTTTA
>JBAQCP010000151.1:0-3349 GCA_049294295.1 Gammaproteobacteria bacterium
CGCTACGCTCGGGATGACAGTAGTGTTGCTCGGCATGACAGTAGTGTTGCTCGGGATGACGGTGGTGGCTCAACATAACAGCAGCGCTATCAAGCAAAAACCCGCATTTCATGCGGGCCACAAAACACAAAATAAGCAAGTCAGCCGATAAGCCGGGTTCTGTCGTGAGCAATCATTAATCTAGGATGTTTGTCGCCAAACACCTCGAGCAGCCTACCCAAACTCAGTACGGGTCGCACTATTGAGTTCCTATTTGGCCTTACTCCAGACGGGGTTTACCGTGCCGCTCCTGTTACCAGTCGCGCGGTGCGCTCTTACCGCACCTTTTCACCCTTACCCTTGCGGGCGGTATATTTTCTGTGGCACTTTCCGTAGGTTTTGATACCCCCCAGGCGTTACCTGGCGTCTTACCCTATGGAGCCCGGACTTTCCTCCCCCTAGTTTTAAGGGGCGATTACTTAGCTGACTTGGGCCGCATTGTAGCACAGTTGAAGATATATTCATGCGGTTAAAAAAATAATAGACAATTCACCATCAGCCATCATAATAAGGCAAAGCGATTACTAGATAGGAGAAGCTTATGTTTTTTAAAGGCAGCATGGTTGCACTCATTACCCCCATGCATAATGACGGCACGATTGATAAATCCGCCCTCCACGACTTAATTGAATGGCATATTCAAGCTGGCACAACGGCGTTAGTCATTGCAGGCACAACCGGGGAATCAGCCACACTCGCACCCGAAGAACATTTTGAACTGCTCTCTCTTGCCGTTAAACAAGTGAATGGCCGCATACCAGTGATTGCTGGAACAGGCACCAATGCGACCAGCACCACTATTCAGCTATCACAAAATGCACAAAAAGCGGGCGCCGATGGCTGTTTAATTGTAACACCCTATTACAATAAACCAACTCAAGAAGGTTTATACCAACATTACAAAACAATCGCTGAAAAAATAACGCTGCCTATTATTCTATATAATGTACCAGGACGAACCGCTTGTGATATTCAACCTGCAACGGTACAGCGGCTATCAATGATCAAAAATATTATCGGTATTAAAGAAGCCACCGGCAATTTAGATCGCGCAAAAGAAATACTCGCGTGCTGTGATAAATCATTTGAGCTATACAGTGGCGATGACGCTACCTCACTTGATTTCATGCTGCAAGGCGGCCACGGCGTTATTTCCGTTACCGCAAATGTCGCGCCTGCAAAAATGGCTGCGATGTGCCAAGCAGCCCTAAACGGCGATTCCGCACAAGCCAAGAAAATCAATGATGAATTAATGCTGCTCCATACCAAATTATTTCTTGAATCCAACCCCACCCCCACCAAGTGGGCACTTTACACGATGGGCAAAATTCAAAGCGGCATCCGCCTACCGTTATTGCCCCTTGATAACAAATATCACCAACAAGTCAAAGAAGCCATGCAACACGCAGGAGTATAAAATGAAAGTTGTTACCCGTTTAGTTAGCTTATTATTACCAGCGGCCCTTATGAGCTGCTCATATATTACACCGCCCAAAGTTATCCAAAGTAGAGATGATCAGTATCTAACAGCTAGAAGCGTCGCACCCTTAAAAGCACCGCCAGGCATTTCATCAGATGCGTTCCATAACAACTACCCCATCCCTGACCATGTGTACCCAGAAGCGTCCAAACGAGTCAGTATCGTGCCGCCTGGTTTAAATTCTTAGAAATCCCTGGAAACCTAACTGAGACTCGGTATAATTCAGAGCTCAAAGGAGAGGTACCGAAGCGGTCATAACGGCGCCGACTCGAAATCGGATGGGGAGCTTGCTCCCACGAGGGTTCGAATCCCTCCCTCTCCGTTCAAATTGACACTCCATCCCTTTTGGTACACGCCGCAGTTCCGCCTCGCATTACCCCGCAAAAATAGATAAAATAGCACCCATCTAAGCCAACCTAAGGGCGCCCCACAATGGAAAAAATTGACCAATTAATTCATGCAAAGTGGATTATCACTTGCGAAGACCATAACCGTGTTTTGCAAGATCATGCGCTAGCTATTAAAGATAATAAAATTTACGCCATCCTACCCAGCAAAGAAGCGAATATGCTTTATCGCCCAGAAGCAGAACCCCATCACAACTCACACGTCATTATGCCCGGCCTTATTAATAGCCATACCCATTTGCCCATGAATGCTTTTCGTGGATTTGCAGATGATTTGGAATTATTAGATTGGCTAAACAATTATATTTGGCCTGCCGAAGGCAAATGGGTTAGCGATGAACTAGTATATGACATGTCTTTATTAGCAATGGGTGAAATGATTCGCGGTGGTACGCTCTGCTTTAATGATATGTATTTTTACATGAAGGCAACCGCTCGCGCTGCGGAACAAGTTGGCATGCGTGCACACATTGGCATGCATATTATCGGGGTTCCAACTGGCTTTGCTAAAACGATAGATGAAAACTTTGCTAAAGCAATTGAGTTTTATGAAGAGTATAAAGATAGTAATATCGTTGTTCCTACGATGGCACCGCACTCAACCTACACCGTATCGATGGAAGATTTAGTAAAAGCAAAAGCCTTGGCTGATGATTATCGATTAAAAATGAACATCCATTTACAAGAATCAGATGGCGAAGTTCAACAATCTATTAAACAACACGGCAAACGTCCATTACAGCGCTTGTACGAAGCGGGTTTAGTCGATACTAACATGATCGCCGTACACATGACGCAAATTGACGATGCTGATTTTAAAATCTTGCAAGAAACCAAACCAAGCTTGGTGCATTGTCCGGAATCCAATATGAAATTAGTCAGCGGTGCCAGCCCTGTCGAAAAACTAAGACAGCTAGGTATTAACGTGGCATTAGGCACTGACGGCGCTGCCAGCAACAATGACCTAGATATGTTTGGCGAAATGCGCACGGCTGCTTTCCTAGGGAAAATGACGGCAAACGATCCTAAAGCATTGTCAGCTGAAAACACGCTAAAAATGGCAACAATTAATGGCGCAAAAGCATTAGGCATTGATCACGTCAGTGGTTCATTGCAAGCTGGAAAATCAGCTGATTTTATTGCGATTGATATGGACGAAGTCGAAACCCAACCGATTTATCATCCGACTTCTCAAATTGTATATTCCACACCACGCAGCCAGGTGACAGATGCTTGGGTGATGGGTAAGCAGTTGATGAAGAATAGAGAGTTGCTGACGATTGATAAAGCGGAGTTGATTAGTAAAGCTAAATCATGGCAGAAAAAGATTAGTGGATAGATAGCGTAGCTTGGATGGAGTCACTGCCGTCATTGCGAGCTACTACTGTCATTCCCGCGAAAGCGGGAACCCATTTCAAACATA
>JBAQCP010000152.1:0-5660 GCA_049294295.1 Gammaproteobacteria bacterium
CGCTACGCTCGGGATGACAGTAGTGTTGCTCGGAATGACGGTGGTGGCTCGGCTAAAGACGATACTGGAAAAAACCTTATTGATCAATAAGTTACCAAGAATCATCTATTTTCCTTCCCTCCAAAAAACCCATTTCCGTGGAAAAAAGTGGCACAAAGTGTTGTTTTGTGGAAATTTGTGGTATATTGAGTGTAGCTCATAGAAATATGTGGGCTTTAGGAGGAGCTGTGTTTCGCGGAATAAATGCGCTTAATATCGATGGCAAAGGTAGAGTGGCAATGCCAACGCGTTATCGCGAGCGTATACAGCTTGATAGTCATAACAATATGGTACTGACTATCGACACCGATGAGAAATGTTTATTGCTTTACCCACAGTTTGAATGGGAAGCAATCGAACAAAAGCTAGCAGCATTGCCGAGTTTTAATCCGGCTGCACGTCGCATTCAGCGTTTGCTGATCGGTCATGCAACGGATATTGAAATGGACAGCCAAGGCCGTTTATTGTTGCCGCCGCTTTTGCGTGATTATGCAGGCTTAGATAAACGAGCAGTATTAGTGGGTCAGGGAAAGAAGTTTGAGTTATGGGATGAGACGCATTGGGAAACTCGTCGTAACTTTTGGTTGGAAGAAGAATCCAATGCAAACGATAATGCTTTACCGGACGAAGTGAAATCTATTTCACTTTAAAAAAACATTAACTTGAGGCAGTGACATGAGCGAAGTAGTGTACCATAAACATATACCAGTATTATTGGAAGAGGCAATCGATAATCTCATTGTTTCTTCCAATGGTATTTATGTGGATGCTACGTTTGGTCGTGGCAGTCACACACAGGCTATTCTAGATAGACTGGGTCCTGAAGGCCGCTTAATCGCGTTTGATAAAGATCCTGATGCGATTAGTTACGGTCAGCAGCATTTTGCTGGTGATAAACGGTTGGTCATTGTTCACAGCTCTTATGCGCGTATGCAAATGGTATTGCATGAAGCAGGCGTATTAGGCCAAATCTCAGGTGTTTTATTTGATCTCGGCGTATCATCCCCGCAGCTAGATAATCCAGATCGTGGCTTTAGTTTTACGCGCGATGGCAAGCTCGATATGCGTATGGATAATACCCAGGGTATTGATGCCATGAATTGGTTGGCAGTGGTGGATGAAAAAGAATTAGCAGATGTGCTTTGGGAGTACGGTGAAGAAAAACTCTCAAGACGTATTGCGCACGCGATTGTCACCAAACGTGCAGAGGCACCCATTACCACAACAGCACAATTAGCGGAAATTATTAAATTTGCAACACCAAGACCTAAGAAGCCGCAGGAAAAACATCCTGCCACTCGCAGCTTCCAGGCTATTCGTATTGCCATTAATCAAGAATTATCTGAACTAGAACACGGGCTTGAACAAGCGTTTGATGCGTTAGCAGTAAACGGTAGATTGTGTGTCATCAGCTTCCATTCTTTGGAAGATCGTATTGCTAAGCAATTTATTAGACAATACGAGAAAGGTGAAATCCTACCCCGCGGACTGCCAGTCAAAGAAACGCACTTCAAGTCGCGTCTCAAATCAATTGGGAAACCAATTAAAGCAGGTGAAGAAGAACTTAATGTCAATCCACGAGCACGTAGTGCTGTTTTACGAATAGCGGAGAAACTATCATGAACGCGGCCGGACGGTTAGTTCATCAAGGGGTTTTATCTCGTCATTTGGTATTAACCCATTTATTGTCAAAGCGACAAATCGCGATGATGGTGGTGGCTCTTTCTGTGTTGTTATCCGCACTGAGTGTGATTTACGTCACGCATCTCACGCGCGAAATGCATGCGGCTTATCAGCATAGTTTAGTTGAGCAAGATCGTTTGCATGTTCAGCACGGACAATTGTTGTTGGAGCGCAGCACCTGGATGATGCAGGCGCATATTCAACAAGTCGCTGAAAGTAAATTAGACATGATGATCCCTGATCATAAATCTGTGGTGATTATTCACGAGTGAAGAACCACCAAGCCCAAGCCAGTTTTATTTCCTGGCGGTTTTATTTAATCTTAGCAGCCATCCTCATCGCAGTGATGGGATTGGTTGCGCGTGTTTTTTATCTCTCGGTCTTAGACCAACATTTCTTACAGCATCAAGGTGATGAGCGCGTCGTACGCGTGATCAATACGCCCGCGTTTCGTGGCATGATTGTTGATAGAAATGGCTTTCCATTGGCGGTTAGCACAGCTGTCTATTCTGTTTGGATCAATCCGCAACTCTTTAAGCCTGATACGGATGATCTCATTGAGGTAGGTCAGTTACTGGAAATGAAAACCAAAGATTTAATGGCGATTGTTCAACGTTACAAGAAATCGCATAAAGAATTTGTTTATTTAAAGCGTAGCCTTTCCCCAGATATTGGCCGCAAAATAAAAGCGTTGAGCATGCCTGGTTTGTTTACCCAGGAAGAATATCGCCGCTATTATCCTGAAGGTGAAGTAACAGCACACGTTGTTGGTTTTACCAACGTAGATGATCGTGGTCAAGAGGGCTTAGAGCTTTCTTACAATCAATGGTTGCAGGGCGAGCCTGGCAAAAAACGCGTGATTAAAGATAGATTGGGTCGTGTTATTTCTGATGTGCAGAACATTAAAGAGCAGCGCCCTGGGCATGATTTAATGCTAAGTATTGATAGACGTATTCAGTATCTTGCTTATAGAGAATTATTAGCTGGTGTGACTGAATACCACGCTAAATCAGGTACAGCGATTGTCTTAGATACTCAAACAGGTGAAGTGCTGGCGATGGTTAACGTGCCATCCTTTAATCCTAACCATCGACCTCAGCAGATGAGCGACGTATTGCGTAATCGTGCAGTGACGGATTCATTTGAGCCGGGTTCTACGATTAAAGCTTTCACCGTTGCAAGTGCTTTAGAAAGCGGTAAATTTAAAACAGATTCTGTGATTGATACCTCTCCTGGTTGGATGCGAGTGGATCATAATGTTGTGCGTGATGAAAAAAATAATGGCCCATTAAGCATGACTGAGATTTTACAGAAATCCAGTAACATGGGTGTTGCGAAAATGGTGCTTAGTATCCCGGCTAATAATTTATGGAATCTTCTGCATCGTATTGGCTTTGGTAAAATTACCGGCATCAATTTTCCAGGTGAGCAAAATGGAGTGTTAACACTTCATCGCCCTTGGGGGAATTTTATGTTGGCGACTTTATCGTTTGGCTATGGTTTATCCGCGACCCCATTGCAATTAGCAAGAGCTTATTCTGTACTGGCTAATCATGGTGTGAAGTTGCCTGTTTCGCTATTACGAGTAGATAAAGCACCTAAGGGTGAACAAGTGGTGGATGGAAAAATAACGGCACAAATGCTAACGCTTTTAGAGTCAGTGGTTGCAAAAGGCGGCACCGCAGTGGCTGCTAAGGTGCCAGGGTATCGTGTTGCTGGTAAGACAGGTACTGCCAAAATGGCGACAGCTGGTGGATATGAAAAAGGCCGGTATACTTCTTCATTTATTGGTATTGCACCTGTGAGTCAGCCAAGGCTAGTCGTAGCGGTTGTCTTAAATGACCCGCAAGGAAAAGTGTACTATGGCGGTTTAGTGTCTGGCCCCATCTTTGAAAAAATCATGGAAGGTTCATTAAGGATATTAGATGTAGCCCCAGATGATTCAACTTCCTAAGCCCTCGCTGTGTATTCCCTATCGTAACTATTTGAAAATATTAAATTTGCCTCCGTTAATATTTTATTAATCAATCTGCCTTATAATGCAAACCACTACAATATTATAAAAAAATGAGGGTGGCCTTCCTTATGCCAGGTATCTTAAATCCAGATATGATTGAATCATTAAATCCACACCGTGAGCCCTACTGTACAGCTGATCAAATAGTTGAAAAATTAGGTGGTAAAATTTATGCTGTCGATGAAATAGAAGGTTGGACACTCTTACATTGGGCCATTTTAAAGCAAAGATTTGATGTTGTTGATCGTTGGAGAGATGCTGAAGCATTAGAAGAGAAAAATAAACAAAGTGAAGCAGTGCAACGTTACAATGACAATCCCCAAAATGTAGTGCCTAATCTGGACAGAATCTGTTTTTCAGCTGCTAACAAAAAAATCCTAGATTATTTGTATTTATTTATTACTCACACTAGTAGTAAAAGCGCTTTTTTAAAGAGAGATATTTTTTCATATCTGTGTATAGCCATTTGTACTAATGATCGATTTTCCTTCAAAAAATTAATATCAAATGAAAATCCAGAAATATATAAAAGCATTGTAGAAGTGCTGAAAGATCACGGTAGATGGTTTTATAAGCATCTTGTGCGCACAGAAAGCCAGTTTTTTATTGTTTCGAATATGTTTTCAGATGTAGCTGATGTGGCTGCTAGTGATAAAGATAATATTCGTATCACAAGGTTGATGCATGACATGAATACGTATTCTTGTGCGCGATCATTATTTGATGATTTAACCACAGTTTTTTGGATGGAGCGTATTAATGCCATGCGTATGATTATTGAGAAAGCCCCTCCTGCCTTGCTCAGTCAGGTGCTTAGTGTAGATTCAAATTTTTTAGATGGAGTAAGAAGTTATATCCCTGCTTTCTTTTTTCAGACGCTATGTCTTCTTACCAAAAAAAGCTTACAGAGTGTAGAGGAAATTAATATCGGGGCAGTTGATTTTAGTGGGTTTGCTGAGCTTACTGATTTAGATGAGCTTGATTATGACTTGGTTGGGATAAATGTTAAAAATTGTAAAGGGATTGAAAGTGCTAAATGGTTGCCTGCGATGAAAGATAGAATGTTATCTTCGTTGAGAGCGACAATTAAAAAAATAGACGATTTAGATGGTTTGAGAGATATTTTTAGATTAAATCAAAATGGCATTTTGTTTATACACAGAGGCGGTGACCTATCCATATTTCCTGCTTCGACGTGGGAATCGATGTCGCCTGACGTTCTCGATGCTTTACCCCGCAGTGCGCGTAAATTGATTGGCTATCTTAAAGATAGAGAAAAAGAATTGTTACAACAAAATGCTGCGCCATCCGCAAGCTTGCCACAGCTTAGCCAGCTTTGGTCTTCGCCAGTTGAGGAAAAAATGGTATTAGTCAGTGCAAGAGAATTAGAAAGATTGCGTCAATTAGAGCGAAATATAAACAGGATGCAAAATAAATAGTTAGAAAACATCCCCATCTTTAGTTTGGGGAGTGACTGCCTAAAGACATTGAGCAATAAATATGCTAATATAAAACGTTCGACCTTATAAACTTCAAATATTGCAAGGAGTTAGCATTATGAGTAAGAAAACAATAGGCCTCACCATTGCAGCAGCAGCTGCAATCGCTTTTGCTACTGCACCAATCGCTTCCAACGTGGCTCACGCTCATGGTAAAAAAGTAGCTTGCTACGGTGTCAACAGCTGCAAAGGCAAAAGTTCGTGCAAAACTGCACAAAGTGATTGCAAAGGCCACAACAGCTGCAAAGGAAAGGGCGTTGTTAAGAAAACCGCTGCAGAATGTAAAAAAATGGGTGGCAGCTTAACAGAAGCAGTTGATGCAACTGAAAAAAAAGCTGAGTAAAATCGATAAGCCCTATATGAGAATATAGGGCTTAGCAACTATCGTCATTGCGAGTACGTAGCCCGGATGACCGTAGGGA
>JBAQCP010000153.1:0-1502 GCA_049294295.1 Gammaproteobacteria bacterium
CGCTACGCTCGGGATGACAGTAAAGGATATTTTACCGATATCTAGATCGCAGCTTGAATTCTTTATCTTTTTCTTTCCCTATCATCTCTAACGCTTTCTGCGCAGGAATATAGTGATGCTCAGCCGAGCGACATATCCAAAAATACCCAACCTCTGTATCTTGGCTAACACCATAACCATAGTAATACATATAACCCACAGCATATTGCGCTTCTGGATTACCATCACAGGCAAGCGGCAGTAATAATGCCATTGAGCGTTTATAAAAACCATCGTTAAAGTAACGTTGGCCTTGTGCTAATTCAGATTTGCTCTTGAACGACATATAAGGACCGTGGCTAGCGCAGCCTATTAGCATGCAACAAGCTAATGCGGTGAATAATAATTTCAACATCTTATTCCTCTGGTTCTCTAGCTTTAAATTGTAACGGTTGACGTGGAAGCGGCAGTTTTTCTAATTCGCCATCGTTTTCTAAAATAACAGTATCATTGGAAATGTCATAAAGGCGTACGCCGCCTGGCAGCTCATCACCTGTTTGATAAATTTTACTGGGTTGCCCGCTAATGGAAATATAGGCTTTAGAATGTGAGCCATGTTCATCGTCAATTTTAACAATACCAGTCACTAGCAATTGCAAGCTAGTAATGGGCAGCCCAGAGACGCCTTTGCCGAATAGGTGAGATTCAGGGACGCTAGCAATGAGGGCGGCTGTTGTATCACTGGTAGGTAGTGCTACTTGTGTGGAAGATGTACTCGCTAGTTTGACATCATCGTACCATTGCCAACAGACATATATAAAAGTAATCGCAACCAGCAAGGATAAACCTAGCAAAATGCTCAATAGCACGCGTTGTGGTAGATAAAAATTTAGCATATTGATGACGTTGGCCCGTAATTTTCGGTATTATAACCAGAATATAGAAGGAATGTCTTTATGGGTTATTTCGATCAAAATTTAGTACCTGATGAGCGTATTTTATTTCGGACTAAAAAACACGTTATTATTTATCTGTGGGCCGTCGTTTGGACGCTATTTTCAGTCGTAGCTGTTGAATATATGTACAGCAATCCCATTTTAGCTAACCTAGCCTTTTTACCGTGGATTTTAAGTGCTTTCCTGTGGGCGCAGGCTTGGCTAATGTATGTTACCTCTGAATTTGCGGTGACTAACAAGCGCGTGATGATGCGAGAAGGTTTTTTCTTTAAGCATGCGAATGAATTACGGTTAAATACTATCTCACAAATTAATATCGATCAGAGTTTGCTGGGGCAGTGGTTGAATTATGGCACGATTACGGTGAATTCATTTGGTGGCCGGGATGCGTATAGTTTAATTGCGGATCCGTTGAAGTTTCAGCGGGTGGTGAATGAGCAGGTGGTGTAAGTTGAAGGCGCAGTTATGAATGATTTTTCCACTGAAGAAAAATTACTGTCGTTCCCGCGCAGGCGGGAATCCATCCATAAATTTACACCAGCTGTATATTTAGGATGGGTTCCCGCC
>JBAQCP010000154.1:0-7731 GCA_049294295.1 Gammaproteobacteria bacterium
ACAGTCAGTGGCTCGAGATGACAGTAGTGGTGCCACCGCGGAAGTGTTGAATAGTCACCCATCTCAAGGTGCAGGTAAATAAAACGATACGTCCTTAGGTTTATCTGCTTTTTCATCAACCAGCAAAAACAACCCTAATCTATTTTCAAGGGTCGTGACAGCGTTGGCAATTTCTCTAGCAATGCCTTTATCATCTGGCAGACTTTCTTGCGCAATCATCAATTGATTGAGTTTTCTTTTCAGTTCTGCTGCATTCATGAGATTGATAGGTTTAAATTTTTCTATTTCGCTGTCAATGCTTTCAAGTTCTGCTATTAGTTGTGGGTATTTTTCTTCGTTAGGATTTTCAATGCGTTTAACCAATGCGTTTCTTGAGTCTATTAATTGTTTCAGCCATTGTTCATGGCGTTTTTTATAAAATTTACTTTCCAGCATTTCTCGCCATAATGATTTTTTGAAACGCGTTATTTCTAATTGCAGCAATTCCGACGTGATTGTTTTTTCTTTGGAGTAGCGAGTGGCCAGCAGCCGGCTAAATTCATTAATCTCTAACGTTTTTTCTCTATCAATGCTAATAGAGTCAACCACACCTCGATGAACAGGATCCTGAATTGGACGATTATTTGTTTTGGCAGCAGAGATTAATCCGATCAATGAACTCAAGCCGATGGTGTAAGGCGTTGTGCAATGCGGGCCGCTGATGTGCACAACAATATCCAACAATTCATACGTAATATCGTCTAAATAGGCTGATGGCAAATCATCTAGTAAGTTTTCTTTGAGCCCCAACTCTTGAAGATTCTGTTTATGGGCAAATGGCTGCAGGCGATTATATATTTTTTCTAGATAGGCTATTTGTTTTTGAACTTTATTAGGGCTGTTGACAATGCTTTTTTCAAAAGCAGCATAGCCATCTAATACTGCTTCAATTTCATCAAAGATATTTGTGCATACTGACGTGTGGTCGGTTGCAGATGAAAAAAAACGCACTAATCTTGAGAGCATAGAAATTCCTTTTCTATCTAATCATTCAAACTACAACACAGACTAATCCTAGCAGTATTAAACCCATGGCAATGATAGTCGGCGCTTGAATAATTTCATGCATGAAACCCGCTGATACTGCCAAGCTAAAAACGGGAACCAATAAAAAGCCGAGTGATACAACGGTGGTTGGAAGGGCTTTATTGATGACAACGCCGCTCCAGTAAGACACCCCAGTCACTAATGCACCACTATAGACTAATGATAATACTAAAGGAGTATTCCAGACGGGCGCAATGGTGGGTTCCTTTATAATAGCGAACAATAAAATAGGTAATGTCCCTATAAGTAGTTGCCAAGGAATTAATTCTAACGGCGGCTTAGTCCAGCGCATGTAGCGCACGCAAAGCATAGATACGGCCCAGCATAATGACGCTAGTAGTAACATGAGGCTGCCAAAAATTACATTATGATCCGACCAATTGAGCTCCCAAGGGCTCATTAGGATCATTAAACCACCTATTCCTAATACAAAACCTAACCAACGCATCCAGTTGGCCTGTTCTTTAAAGAACAGCGTCGCAATCGGCATAATCCAAAGCGGGGTGGTATAGGCTAATAAAGAAGAATGACCGGCAGGAAGATAGGTCAGGCCAATATTGGCTAATAATATATAAAAGCTGATATCTAAAAAGCCAATAATCAAAATAATTGGCAAATCTCTCTTTTTAGGGAGGGTAAATTTTTTAAGTAAAATAACGAGGGTCATCATTGTGGTTGTGCCAACAATGAGGCGGAAGGCGGTATACCATAGGGGTGACATATAAGTGAGCCCAATTTTGGTAATAGGCCATGATAATCCCCAGCTGAAAACAATGAACATAAAAAGTCCAAAGATGCGGTAGTCGCGGGTACTGGTCATTGGCATCGCTTCTTTCTTAATTATTATGACTCGTTATAATAGGGCAAACCCAGGAGGAATACCAATGCTCCCAACTGAATCATTCGAAAAGTTAGACCCCGCTGTTTGGCAGGCCATTAATCAAGAACGTCAGCGCCAAGAAGATCACTTAGAGCTGATAGCCTCTGAGAATTACGTTAGTGAGGCAGTGCTTGCGGCTCAAGGGTCATCTTTGACCAATAAATACGCAGAAGGTTATCCCGCTAAGCGCTATTACGGTGGCTGTGAGTATGTTGATATCGTTGAAAATTTAGCGATTGAACGTGCTAAGCAATTATTTGGTGCCGATTACGTGAATGTGCAGCCGCATTCTGGCTCTCAGGCCAATTCAGCGGCCTATGCGGCGATGTTAAGCCCGGGTGATGGCGTATTAGGGATGAGCCTTGCTCATGGCGGACATTTGACCCATGGCTCGCCGGTGAACTTTTCTGGCAAGCTGTATCAATTCCATTCTTATGGCTTAAACGAAAAAACGGGTGAAATTGATTACGATGCGGCCGCGGGTCTTGCGAAAGAGCACAAGCCCAAGCTGATCGTCACTGGATTTTCGGCTTATTCACGGGTAGTGGATTGGCAGCGGTTCAGAGAGATTGCGGATAGCGTGGGGGCTTTAATGATGGCAGATATTGCTCATGTGGCTGGCATGGTTGCAACAGGCGTGTATCCATCACCCGTTCAAATCGCTGATGTGACCACAACGACTACCCATAAAACACTGCGCGGTCCTCGCGGTGGTATGATTATGGCGAAAGCTAATCCCGATTTAGAAAAGAAATTGAATTCAGCTGTGTTTCCTGGTGGTCAAGGCGGTCCTTTAATGCATGTGATCGCAGCCAAAGCAATTGCATTTGGTGAAGCATTGCAGCCGTCATTCAAAACGTATCAAGAGCAAGTATTAAAAAATGCACGTGCAATGGCCGCTACTTTAATTAAGCGTGGTTATAAGATTGTAAGTGGTGGCACTGATGATCATTTAATGCTTATCGATTTAATTGATAAAGGGATCACGGGTAAAGATGCAGAAGCTGCATTAGGCGAGGCTTATATCACGACGAATAAAAATTCTGTGCCTAATGATCCGCAATCACCGTTTGTGACGAGTGGTATTCGTATTGGTACACCAGCTATCACGACGCGCGGCTTTAAAGAGCAAGAGTGCGAGCAGGTCGCAAATTGGTTGTGCGATGTACTGGATGATATGCATGATAACGTTAAGATTGAGCAGGTTAAGCAAAATGTATTGCGGCTATGTAAGCAGTTTCCGGTGTATCGATAGGTAAAAGTTTATTGTTATCTTCCTCGTCATTCCCGCCTTCGCGCGGGACGACGAGGAATTTTGATTAATCACAGTCGTACGCAAAGACGGGAATGACATTATTCATCGCATCTTAGCTAATTTTTGTCTTTACAATATCCAACGCCAGCTTTAACCACGGCGTGAATTGCTCTGCGTTAGCGGCTAATTCTTCTTCCAGGGCTGGAATCGTCACCCAGCGAGACGTGTGTACTTCTTCAGGATTAATCGTAAAAGCTATCTCCGCCGGAATGAACCCCAATAAAACATGATCCATCTCATTTTCAGCTAATCCATTAGGAAAATGGGCGTTGTAATGAAATCGGCCAAGATGCTCAAGTTCTGTGCTAATCCCCATTTCTTCCAGCAAGCGTCTTTTGCCAGCCAGTATAATGTCTTCATCTTGTCGGGGGTGGGAACAGCAGGTGTTTGTCCACAGGCCAGGTGAGTGATATTTGCTCAGAGCGCGCTGTTGAAGTAACAGCTCCAATGTGTTTGATTTCTCTCGAAAAATAAAAACAGAGAAGGCGCGATGTAGTAAATTTTGCTCGTGTGCTGCCAATTTCTCCGCAAGACCTATTTCTCGGTCTTCTAAATCGACGAGAACAACGTATTCGGTTGCTGTCATAAAGCATTTTCCAGTAGAATAGGGGCCTTTTATAGCCCTATGGCTCCTTAATTTCAAGAATTATATGCGCTGGCAAACGACAGAACAAATAGCAACAATTCCTATGCGTGTGGTAGGCCCGGTGAAGATCATTAGCACTGAGGTAACAGAAGACGTACTTCTGCCACTCGCCACCTTTGAACAACCGCTATGGCCATCAACCCATCGCGGTGCTCGTGTTTGCACGCTAGCAGGCGGTATTCGCGCGCAAGTGGTAGATGAACGTATGACACGTTCGGTGTTAGTTGAAGCCGATTCTGTTATCGATGTGCATCAAGCAGCCGTTTCTATTCACCAACACAAAGCACATTTACAAGCCCTCGTGGGTGAATCTAGCCGTTTTGCTAAGTTGATTGATATTCATACACAGATTGTCGGCACGCTGCTTTATATTCGCTTTGAATTACTAACAGGCGATGCGTCTGGCCATAATATGGTGACCTTAGCCTCTGATCGTATGTTGAATTGGGTATTGCAAGAATACCCAGCGCTTCGTTACGTCTCTATTTCTGGTAATTTTTGTTCCGATAAAAAAGTATCGGCAGTGAATGGTATTTTAGGCCGCGGCAAAAATGTTGTCGCGGAAGTCACTATCTCTGCTGAATTATGTCAGCGTATGTTGAAAACCACGCCTGCCAAAATCGTCGATTTAAATATTAAAAAGAATTTACTTGGCAATATTATAGCAGGCGGCTTACGGACAGCTAATGCACATTTTGCTAATATGCTGTTAGGGTTTTATTTGGCGACCGGCCAAGATGCCGCCAATATTATTGAAGGTTCCCAAGGTATCGTGCATGCTGAAGTGAAAAATGATGACTTATATTTTTCTGTGACCTTGCCTAATTTAATTGTAGGTGCGGTTGGTAACGGTAAAGGGTTAGATTTTGTATTAGATAATTTGCGCCTACTGGGTTGCACTGAGCCGCGTGAACCCGGTGTAAATGGCAGACGTTTAGCCATTATTGCAGCAGCGGCTGTACTTTGCGGTGAGTTATCATTGCTCGCTGCCCAAACCAATCAAGGCGAGCTGATGCGCAGCCATTTGAAGTTAGAACGTGAAAGAGGGAAGAAGGGTGATTAAAGTAGGAATTGATGCACTAGCTATTTACACATCACGTTATACCTTGGATTTGGCGACGCTTGCCCATGCACGCGGCATTGATCCTGAAAAATATTATACGGGCTTAGGCCAGCGTCAAATGTCTGTGCCACCACCGGGTGAAGATATTGTGACGATGGCTGCGAATGCCGCTGCAAAAGTGTTAAAAGATATTGATCTGTCTGATATCGGCATGTTGTTACTAGCAACAGAATCCGGCATTGATCAATCTAAATCAGCTGGTATTTACGTGCATAGTTTATTAGGGTTATCGCCTCATTGCCGTGTCGTCGAATTAAAGCAAGCTTGTTATAGCGGCACAGCCGGTTTGCAACTAGCCCTCCCTTTCTTGCATCAACAACCGCATAAAAAAGTATTAGTGATTGCATCAGATATCGCACGTTATAGCTTGAATACACCAGGAGAGTCTTCTCAAGGTTGTGCAGCTGTTGCGATGTTACTATCAGCCAATCCCCGCATATTAGCGATTGAGCCAGAATACGGTGTGATGACCGATAATGTGATGGATTTTTGGCGGCCTAATTATTTACATGCAGCGTTAGTTGAAGGTAAATATTCCAGTAAGCTTTATCTTTCTATGTTAGAAAAAAGCTGGGAGCAATACGTGCAAGCCTCTAAGCGTGAATTTAAAGATCACGATTATTTTTGCTATCACACGCCAGTTCCTCGTTTAGTTGAAAAAGCCCATCAAAGCTTGTTAAAAATAAATGGCGCAGCACAAGTAGAAGAGATTGTTAATCAGCAAGTGGCCCTAGCGTTACAATACGGTCGTTTAATTGGTAATAGCTATACCGCTTCTTTATATGTTGGTTTGACTTCTTTGTTGGATAATAGCCCGGACGATTTAACAAACAAACGCATTGGTTTTTACAGCTACGGTTCCGGTTGTGTAGCGGAATATTTTAGCGGAGTAGTGCAGCCTGGTTATCAAGCACACTTACATAAAGCGTATCATGCAGAATTATTAAGCGGACGTCAGGAACTTGACTACCAAGGCTATGAAGATTTTTATCAATTTAGTTATGCAGAAGATGGTAGTGAGCAAATCATTCCAGAACATACCGTGGGTGCTTATCGTTTAACCCGCATGCAGCAACATAAACGTTTGTATGAAGTGGTTCAAGCGGCTTCCGAAGAAACAGTTATCCTGCAAGAGGCGATGATGGCATGAAAGTGTATGCACCCGGAAAGTTAATACTCTCCGGTGAGCATGCTGTGGTATATGGCCAACCAGCGTTAGCGATGGCAGTGAATCGTTATGCGACTGCAACGGTGACGCGCGAAGGGTCCCCGCGTTTTTTGCTCGATTTAGCAGACCTTGCTCATCGCAGTCATTTTAGTGTAGATGGATTACAACACCTCAAAGCTCGCATTAAACGCAAATACCAACGTTTTATGAATGGTGAATACACCATACGACAAGTATTGCATAAGCCTTTTGAATTAGCGCAAGTGGCTCTCAGCATTTTTGCAGAATCATTTAATATTTCATTGTCGCATGGTGTGAAGATAGAAGTTGCGTCAACGATTCCCATTGGTTGTGGTATGGGTTCATCTGCGGCGACTATTTTGAGTGTGATGTATGCGATTTCGACTTATCTTGATGTGCCGTTGACGATGGAAAATTTATATCAATTAGCATTAGAAGCTGAAAATATGCAGCACGGGCGTTCTAGTGGTGTTGATTTGCGGGTGGCGTTAAATGGTGGTTGTTTATATATAAATGAACAACAACAATTTATACGCTCCGTGCCTGATATGACTATGTTTTTGGTGAATACGGGAACGCCGTTATCTAGTACGGGTCAGTGCGTGGCGGAAGTAGCTCCTCATTTTCAGTCTCTTCAATTAGGTCAAGATTTTGCCGCGATTACAAATGCGATGGATCAAGCCTTGCAGCAGCAATCCCAAGTGAATATGCGAGCAGCTATTCGCGGTAATCATCAATTGTTAACGACAATTGGTGTGGTACCTAATAAAGTGCAGCAGTTTATTCAGCAAATTGAAGCAGATCACGGCGCTGCTAAAATTTGTGGTGCGGGTGCGGTGAGTGGTGATCAGGCAGGTGCTGTATTAGTGGTGACGGATGATCAAGCGAGATTAGAGCATTTGGTTCTGCAGTATGGTTACAAAGTGCTACCTATTATTGGCGAAAGTCGAGGTGTGCATGCGGGTTAAGGCATCGGCTCCTGCATCGTTGATGTTGATGGGTGAATATGCCGTGTTGCACGGGCATTTAGCGTTAGTGTGTGCCGTTGATAAGCGCATGACGGTGATAATGTCGTTTCGTGAAGATACAACCATTAATATTGAATCGACTGCGTTAGGTACCTATACGACAACCATTGCGGATTTAAATGTCGTTAAGCCTTTTCAATTTGTATTAACTGTTTTAAAGCGTTATCAAGCGCAATTAAAGCAGGGGTTAGATATTTTTATTACGGCAAATTTTTCAACAACGATTGGATTTGGATCTTCTTCGGCAGTGACGGTGGCCACGTTAAAGGCATTGACCACTTTATTAAATATTTCGTTAAGCCCATTAGATTTATTAGTGGAAGGTCGTGCGGTTGTTCAGGCGGTACAGGGTAGAGGGTCAGGTGCAGATGTGGCAGCGGCGGTTTATGGCGGGGTAGTTGGTTATAGGATGTTGTCATGCGAAAATCAGAACCTCCATTGTCATCCCGAGCGTAGCGAGGGAT
>JBAQCP010000155.1:0-3810 GCA_049294295.1 Gammaproteobacteria bacterium
CGCTACGCTCCATCCAGGCTACACTTACTTCTTATCACATATCTTACGCACAAACTCCATCGTGCCGTTAATAACCTTACCCTTCACTAACGAATCATCAGTCACTTGCACGAGCCCCGCTTTCTTACCTTTAAACTCAACATTCCCACTCACAGTAGACCCGCACTCCAAATAAACCTGCGGCGAATGCTCATTATCAATATCAACTACAATTGAACCCACAACCGAAGAAGCGTTCAATCGAATATGATTAGCCGTCACTAACAACCCATGCCCAAAATCAACATGATTAGCATCTAAATCGCCATTTATATCTGCTAATCCTTTAATGGTACTATCCTTTAAGTTTGCAGCCCCTCCGCTCATCACAGCATTTGAGTTAATATTAGTCCCCGTCAATGCACCAGATACTTTTACATCACCCTTAATCGTAGCGTCCTTCAACACAGCTGGCCCATAACAAACCATAGAATCAACGGTTTCATTATTAAGATGACAAACGCCGTAAGGATCAAAAGCAAAAGCCGCGGATGATATTGATAAAATCCCTAAAGCAAATAAACGCAATCCTTTCATTTTATTTTCCTTCAATTAAGTGAGGCTCTAGCCTGAGGCAGGTAACGACAAAATCAATTGCAACAATAACTCACGCATATCTTTAATATCACGTACTAAACTAGTTACCGCAATATAATCTGGAGAAATGCCTAACGCCTCCAAATCATTGGGTATCCGTTTTTGCATATTTTCTTCAAGCGCCGTCATATCAGTCGTAAAATTTTCATTAGTATCAATGTAAGTACCATTCTTGAAAAAATTCACCAGCGCTAACACCAGCTCATTATTTCTAGCAATCGTCTCAATTAAATTACCCCTCAAATGCTGCATCAGCTCTGCCGCTATCTTTCTGTGAATCAAATAATTAATCGAAAAAATCGTCTCAACCACTTGATCTAACTTTATCAAAAAAAATCTAAATCCTGCGCGCAAACCAGGATTAAATCCGACATCAAATACCCATTCAGGATAAACATGCTTATTAATTAAATTTGCAACAATGCTATCTCGATTAACATCCAATGAAATCTCTTTGTTAGCCTGCATATCACCAACCCATGCCTCTAAATAATCAGATAGTGACATCAGCAAAGGCAAAATACCGGCTTTAAAATTAGGAATGGGGCTTAATCGTTTAAGGAAATTCATCAGCGCCACTCTTCAAGGGCGACATCGCAATCAGCCAACAATTCACTTACCGTTTTCAATCCATCAATGAATAATAAAAACACCAACGGTTCTCTAGCGGCCACATTCACTACACTAAAATACATTCCTTCAAAACTATCTATTGCTCTCGACAAGACATGATCCTCACTTGACGACCCATCCTGTTTATTTAACAATTTTTGCTGTATTTGAAGAAAAGAAGCATTTAACGCTAACAAAATATCACTCAACTCACTAGTCACAATACCAAACGTTGTATGATCTGTGACCCGACGCCGTAATTGTGCAATATCTAAAATAACCTCAAACAAATACATACATCGACTTCTTGCATCAGCTACCTTTATGCTATTGATACTATCAAAGCATTTATTTTTCTGCTTATGCAAACGACGCTCAAAATAATAAAGCTGGTTAGGATAGGCAGGTTCCAACAAACATGCAAATATCTCAGCAAGCAAGGCATTCAAACAATTCATTGCATTAGCAATCGACTTTGCCATTATTTACTCTTTATTCTTATGGCGCTTCACGTCTTTCCAATATTCTCTCTTTAATGCATATATCAAAAAGAAAAATACAAATAAAAATGCGAGCACTGAAAAACCAATCTTATGTTGCTGAATTCGATAAGGCTCTGCCGCATAACCTAAGAAATTCACAACATCACCTATGGTTGTATCAAATTCTTCTGGTGTCATTGAGCCTTGCTTTGTTTGCTTTAATAAGTCGTACCATTGCATGTGATGAAGTAGCTCTGTGCGCTCAGGCTTACCTTTCACCATCACTTGCTCACCTTGAAACGGCAGCACTATATTAGGCATAGCGGTATCTGGAACCAATAAATTATTAGCCCCTGTTGGTCGCTTAGCATCTATATAAAAACTATGTAGATACGTATAAATCCAGCTAAGCCCTCTCACATCAGCCTCTAACGACAAATCTGGCGGCGTCACACCATAAGGCCATGTCTTAACATTGACAGGCATTTTTTCATACGTAACACCCGCTTCTTGCGCCACCTTATCGTAACGCAAATAAACCAGGGTATGACAGCTTAAGCAATTAGTTGCGACAAACTTTGCCCCGCGCTTGATCGATGCCATATCAGAGCGATTAATCTCAGGAGTTGCTAATTGCAATCCATGAAATTTAGATTCTTGAGCCTGCACTTGAACTGACAACATCACCAATAAGATTGCCAACATAAAACGCATCATTAGTCTGTTATCCTATCCGGTAAAGGTTTCGTTTTTTCTCTTGCTGAATAATATGGCATTAGCAAAAAGAATCCAAAATAGCCGACTGTTAATATTCTAGAAATAATTGTTTTTAAAGGAGAGACCCCTTCATGCCCTAAATAACCTAAGCCACAGAAAGAAATAACAAACACAATAACCGCAATTTTAGAATACTGACCTTTATAACGAATAGAGCGCACAGGGCTTCTATCCAACCAAGGCAATACAAACATAATCGCAATAGCAGACGCCATGACACACACACCTAATAACTTATTGGGTATGGCACGCAACATGGCATAGAACGGCGTCATATACCAAACAGGGGATATTTCTGCTGGTGTTTGCATAGGGTTAGCCAAAATAGAATTATCTGCTTCCAAAAATAAACCGCCCATCTTTGGTATAAAAAACATCACCGCACAAAACACAAATAAAAACACGACTATACCCATCAAATCTTTGACCGTGTAATATGGATGAAATGGTATGCCATCGACAGGATGGCCGTTATCATCTTTATGCTTCTTAATATCAATACCATCAGGATTATTAGAGCCAACATGATGCAGTGCAACCAAATGCACAAAAATCATGGCGCATAACAACAGCGGAATGGCTATCACATGCAGCGAAAAGAAACGATGCAGCGTGACACCAGACACATTAAAATCACCGCGCAACCAGACTAATAGCAATTCACCCAAATAAGGAATCGCGCTAGCAAACGAGGTGATGACTGCCGCACCCCAATAAGACATTTGTCCCCACGGCAACACATAACCTGTAAACGCTTCAACTAATAGCATCATATAAATAACCATGCCCACCAGCCAAACTAACTCACGTGGTTTTTGATAGGAGCCATAAATCAAGGCCCTATACATATGCAAATAAATAACAATAAAAAATGCTGACGCACCCGTAGTATGCATAAACCGAATTAACCAGCCGTACGGCACATCGCGCATAATATGCTGTACTGATTGAAAAGATCCATCAGCTGTTGGGGTATATTGCATGACTAACCAAATACCACTAATAATTTGGGCACCGAAGATAAGCAATGAAAATGAGCCAAAGAAATACCAAAAGTTAAAATTTCGGGGAGCGTAATATTCGCTAATGTGTTTTTTCCAGAAAGCAGTCAGTGGATAACGTTTATCAATCCAACTTAGCAAACGGGCTTGCTTACTTTCATGTTCAATCATGTTTCATTAAACTCCTTTGATGTATAGCTTCTGACACTGCTTATCGCTAATCCCTGCTGTCATCTCGAGCCACCCACTGTCATCCTGAGCGACCCACTGTCATCCCGAGCGTAGCGAGGGATCTCCATCTA
>JBAQCP010000156.1:0-4262 GCA_049294295.1 Gammaproteobacteria bacterium
GGCGGGAACCCATCCACAATATTTCCTGAGCTTTGTTGTTACACCATCTTATTAGCGGGATGGGTTCCCGCCTTCGCGGGAATGACAGCTGCGCGTCATCCGGCTACAGACTGGAATTTTTGTTTAATCAACTAGATGGGATTTATACCAAAAAAACCTAGGCGTTGATGCAACTCCCCAATTCACTGTTATAATTATACATGCAATCATAATAAAATAATAACTGGGGAATCGTATGTATAGCCGCATGCCACCACCTAACGATGATATGCAAAAATTAATCGCCAACAATGAAGCGCACCTTATATCAGCAAGAAATAAACAAGATGCACTTTCTGAATTTGAATCACATTACCCTCCTCAGGAGCGTTGGCGATTATTGGTTGATGGCCGTATGCATCAACCTGAACAGGGGTGGATGGCATATGAGAATCGAGAAAATGGCGCCATTGAAGCTTTCTGTTCAGCAAGTATTTACTGTATTAGGAAGCTATATTCAACGCCTGAAAGACAGCCGCTAACCATTGCATTCATAAAAAAACTTCATTTTTTAGTCACTGATAACGTTAGACGTGGCGGATCTGGATTTTTTGGAGGAAAATTTCGGACAAGTCATTCCCAATCATTTACATTGGGTAACGAACCATGGAGATTAACAAAACCTGGCATTGCCGATTTATTGAACTCTCTTAAGCAGTATCATGCTGATGTTTTATTTGCAGATGAGAACAATTACTTTCTTTACAATAGCAATCTTAAAATCTTTATGAAAGGAAAAATACCGCCGAACCCCCTCGATAAAGACTTGTTATTTTTCAAGGTCATCGACCAGAATGGCGCCCCAATAATAGAAAATATAAAATCATCTTATAGAAATATTTCGATTCCAATTATATTGAAAAATCATAATCTTACCATGGACGCCTTGACGCCAGGCTTTTACATGGCCAGTGAACATGAAATTTTTAGATTAACAAGTGCAAGCAGCCTGTCAGATTTACCTGAAAACATCCCCCTTATCACTAAAAAGATAATGGATAAAGAAGGCGTTCTCTATTTAGCAACGCCGCATGACAAAATAGAAGAGCTAGTAGCGAAAACATTAGAGCATTACAATCAGGCTATTACATCCACCCAATCAGATGAAGAAAAATTAGTTTTAATAGGGAAAACAATTGAAAGCCTAGAACGCATTCATCCATTTTATGATGCTAATGGTCGCGTATTTGTTAATTTACTTTTAAATTATTTGTTGGTTGAAGAAGGCTTTCCTCTCGCAACTTTGTTTGAACCTAATGTATTTGATGCATTTGGTTATCATGCAGATGTATTAGCAAGGGGTATATTAAATACGCAAGCCATTTATAATGGCGAGGAAAAATTATTTGGATTCTCTAGCAACGAGGCGGAACCTTCAGCTATTCAATTTCTGAAAACAGCGATGGAGAGAGGCATGCTGAGAGATCTTTCTACCTATCTAACTGATCTGCTGGATGAAGTGCAAACCCAGGCGGGTATCCATGCAACCTCTTCGCACACATTGATTCCAGTACCTGTTTTTAATGAACAGCTGTTTATCCATATATTAAGTGATGGACGTTATGCCGCTGTTTGCTCGAATCATCTAGATCATCCAGACATCGAAAAAATAAATAAACATCTAGGCGCAATAAAAATCATTAGCAAAAATCAAACCTTGGTGGATGCTTGTAATGACTTCCTTCAAGCGTTAGAGAAGAAATCTGCTGCTCCTTAGGTAATGATGTGATCGGCGTAGCCCGGATGACGCGCAGCGGTAGCCGGGCTACGACCAATCATTTCAGATGTTTTAATACCTGATGCATTTTAAAATAATCTTTCCAAGGATCTTCTTTTAACCCATCCAATCTTTTTAATAAATTTTTAACCGTAAAATGATCTGACTTCAGACGGCTGGTTAACTCATCCCAAGTGATGGGTGTTGCAACAGGAGCACCTTCTCTTGCACGTGTTGAATAAGCAGCAATAGAAGTAGCACCACGCTGATTGCGATGATAATCAATAAAAATTTTGCCATCCCTTTTAGCCTTAGTCATCACACCAATATATCGCTCAGGATCTTCCGCAACAATATAATCAACAAATGCACGGGAAAACGCTTTCATTTCATCCCAAGTATATTGCCTTTTAATAGGAACGTGTATATGTAACCCTTTACCACCAGTCGTCTTGACAAAACTAACCAGGCCCAAAGTTTCCAATTGATCGCGTATAAATTTAGCCCCAGCAATCATTGCCTTCCACTCAACACCAGGTCCTGGATCTAAATCAAAAATCATTAAATCTGGATTTTCTAACTTATCTACCCTTGCAGGCCACGGATGAATTTCTAACGCACCCAATTGAACTAGGCTAATTAACCCATTAATATTTTTAATATAAGTATAATGTTCATTATTTTCCTTTTGCTTGATATCAATTGAAAAAAATGAAGGGATGTTAGTATGGTTAATATGTTTCTGATAAAAACATGGCTCATTATAACCATGTGGGCAACGTACTAATGTTAACGGCCTTTCAATAATGTGGGGCAATATCCATTCTTGAATGGCATCATAAAATTTGGCTATTTCTAATTTAGTGATACTATTTTCAGGATAAAGCACTTTGGCAGGATGGGATAAAGAGTAGCCTTCGGCCTTATGTGTTTCTGTGATTTTTTTTATGGGCGTCGGAACCTCTATGATGACGTTATTAGCCTGCTTATCTTTACGGATACCTTTAAAACTGGGGTGTCTTAGAATTTTATCTTGCGTCCAGCTAGTAAATTCAACCTCAACCACAATACTAGGCTCAAGCCATGTTACTCTTTTGCTATCGGGCGGATTTTTTTTGAATGGCATATGATCTGTGATATGTCTTTTGAATTGCTGATGTAATTCATTTAAAGATGCTTCCGTAAATCCCGTACCTACATGGCCGCAATATACTAAAGTACCATCTTCATATGCTCCCAGCAATAAAGATCCAAAAAACTGACGTTTCCCTTGAGGCATTGTGTAACCGCAGATAATAAACGCTTGCCGCTGACCGCACTTTATTTTAAGCCAGTCCTCCCCTCTTTTTTGAAGGTAAAGCGAATCTACCCGCTTAGATACAATGCCTTCTAGCTTTAATTGACAGCTTTCCTTAAAAATTGATTTACCATTTCCGACAATGTGATCGCTATATTGAATGACATTTCTGCCCGATTGAATAATATTTTTTAACATTTTTTTTCTTTCAATTAATGGTAGCGCTGTCAAATCACGGCCATTAAAATATAGGATATCAAATACATAATATCGTAACTCAGCTGTTTTTCTGTCATGGATGGCGTTTTGCAATAATTGAAAATTATAATGATGCTCATCATCAACGGTGACAAGCTCGCCATCTAATATAGCGGACTCTAAACCTAGACTACCCAGCTCTTTCTTTAATACTGGGAACTTTTCTGTCCAATCATTTTTATTCCTGGTCCTCAATGTTATTTTTTTTCCTTCAATAAAACTCAACAAGCGATAGCCATCGAATTTAACTTCATGCAACCATTGATCTCCATTTGGAATGTTGGTTGTCAGCGTTGCCAATTCTGGTGAAATATCGATTGGCATCTTACTCTTTTCGGCATCTAAGGCTAGCAAAGCATCATCATGGCCAATTTTATCGATGGTTTTATGGCTGACGACACTTTCATTTTTATCCTGTGTAATATCATAAGTAGAATCATTCACGTATTTATCATTAGCTTTAATTAATAGCCAATTTTTAGGATCGTTTTTAATTTTAATTAACTTCCAATCACCTTTTAATTTCTTACCATTTAATCTAAATTTCAAATCTCCATTTTCATAAGCTTTTCTAGGATTTTCATTTAAACATTCCCACGTACCTGTATCCCACAACATAACCGCCCCACCGCCATATTGACCTTTAGGGATAGTTCCCTCAAATGAACCGTAACTAATGGGGTGATCCTCAACATGAACAGCTAAGCGTTTAACCTTAGGGTCTAAGCTAGGGCCTTTAGGAACAGCCCAACTTTTTAATACACCGTCCATTTCCAAGCGAAAATCGTAATGCAAATGGCTGGCGGCATGTTTTTGGATAACAAACAGTAGGTTTTTAGTCTTGGTTTTTTTAGCAGCACCAGAAGGCTCAAGGGTTTTTTTAAAATTTCTCCTGGAGTGGTATTTTCGTAAGGACATAATATCTCCCTTAGCTATAGTACTGTATAGCCC
>JBAQCP010000157.1:0-18754 GCA_049294295.1 Gammaproteobacteria bacterium
CATTTATAACGATACCTCTGCTGTATGTTTGAAATGGGTTCCCGCTTTCGCGGGAATGACAGTAGTGGCTCGCAATGACGGCGGGCTACAAGCGTAGATTATTTCCTTTCCGGTCTTTCAACAAACGGACACTGCTTCGCATCAGCATGACAACGCAAGAATCCACTTTCATTTTTCCATGCAGGCACAGACGTATCCGCGTAATAATCATGTTTCGCTAAAAACGCATCCATATATTCACCATTCTTATCGCCGTAATAGCAATGGCTGGTGCCTTCTGGTGCTTCATCTGCCCATTCCGCCATTAAAAATTGCGCCGCCCGTTTTTCAAATTGTTCAACGAGGCTGGTAGGCAATTCTTCGCCGCTATCACTGTTATAAGCAGTCCAGCCTTGGAGTTGGTTATTTCGGAGTTCACTGATGCTAGGACAGGTCGTCATGGCAACAGATTGAAAAGAAGCCGCACAAAGTAATACAAGTGTTAACTTTTTTAACATAGATTTAATCCTTACAATTTTAAAAGTTTAAACAAGGGGTAGAAAGCGGGGGCCTGTGATCCGTTATCTCATATAAAAAATATGAGATAACGGTTAGACAGAAAGTTTGGTGTTAATAACGATAGTTTTCTGGCTTATATGGGCCATCAGCGGAAATATTGAGGTATTTTTCTTGCTCAGAGGTGAGGGTGGTAAGCTTCGCACCAATTTTATTTAAATGCAAGCGTGCAACCATTTCGTCTAGTTTTTTAGGGAGCACATAGACACCAACAGGATATTGGTCGTGTTGCTGCCAAAGTTCTATTTGCGCTAAGACTTGATTGGTGAAAGAAGCTGACATAACAAAACTAGGATGACCCGTTGCACAGCCTAAATTGACTAACCGACCTTCAGCTAGCACGATTAATCGATGCCCATTAGGCAGTATTACATGATCAACTTGCGGCTTAATGTTTTCCCAAGGATATTGGCGTAACGCAGCAATATCAATTTCAGAATCAAAATGCCCAATGTTGCAAACAATCGTTTCATTTTGCATCGCTAATAAATGTTGATGATTAATGACTCTAACATTACCGGTTGTTGTCACAAAAATATTACCGATAGGAGCGGCTGTTTCCATGGTGATGACGCGGTAACCTTCCATGGCTGCTTGCAGCGCACAAATGGGATCAATCTCTGTAATGAAAACAGTTGCACCAAATGAGCGTAATGCTTGCGCACAGCCTTTACCAACATCGCCATAGCCACAGACAACAGCCACTTTTCCGGCAATCATGACATCTGTTGCACGCTTGATGCCATCCAATAATGATTCTCGGCAGCCATATAAGTTGTCAAATTTAGATTTGGTGACTGAATCGTTTACATTCATCGCGGGAACTTTTAGTTCGTCACGTTTAAACATTTCATATAGTCTATGCACACCTGTTGTTGTTTCTTCAGATATACCTTTAATGTTTTTTAATAATGCCGGATAGTCTGTATGCATCAGCGCCGTTAAATCGCCGCCATCATCCAAGATCAAATTGGGTGTCCATTGATCAGGCCCTGTAATGGTTTGCTTAACACACCACCAATATTCTTCTTCAGTTTCGCCCTTCCAAGCAAAAACAGGAATGCCCGCTTTTGCAATGGCAGCTGCTGCATGATCTTGTGTCGAGAAAATATTGCAAGACGACCAACGAACTTCCGCACCAAGATCAATTAGAGTTTCAATTAAGACGGCAGTTTGAATGGTCATGTGTAGGCAGCCCGTAATACGAGCGCCTTTTAAAGGATATTTGCCTTTATACATTTCTCGCAAAGCCATCAATCCGGGCATTTCAGTTTCCGCAATACTAATTTCTTTGCGGCCCCAATCAGCTAAATTGATGTCTGCTACTTTGTAATCGGTGGTAACGGTGCTCATTTTGCTTCCTTGCATGATGGCTCTCCAGTCGATAATGGTGCTGTTTAAATCGCTGCTGTCATCCCCGCTTAGGCGGGGATCTATCCATAATATCTCTTGGTCGCTATGGAATAGAATATCTGCATGGATCCCCGCCTGCGCGGGGATGACGACGGCGGCAGTTTATAATCCTGCTGCTTTTCTTAGTGCATCTGCTTTGTCAGTTTTTTCCCAAGAAATATCTAAGTCATTACGGCCAAAGTGACCATAGCTCGCGGTTTGGCGATAGATAGGTTTTAAAAGATCTAACATTTTGATAATACCGTAAGGACGTAAATCAAAATTTTCATCAATTAATTTGATGATCGCGGCGTGTGGAATCTTGTGTGTGCCAAACGTTTCTAAGTGAATAGAGGTGGGTTTAGCAATACCAATCGCATAAGAGATTTGGATTTCACAACGTTCCGCAATGCCTGCCGCCACAATGTTTTTTGCAACGTAGCGCGCAGCGTATGCCGCAGAGCGATCAACTTTGGATGGATCTTTGCCTGAGAAGCAACCGCCGCCATGTCTTGCCATGCCGCCGTAGCTATCGACAATAATTTTACGACCAGTTAAGCCGCAATCACCTTGTGGTCCACCCACAACAAAACGGCCGGTTGGGTTCACGTAATATTGGGTATTTTTCAGCCATTCTTCAGGCAAGGTTGGTTTGATAATTTCTTCGATGACGGATTCAACTAAATCAGCGTGTGCAATGTCAGGATGATGTTGAGTGGATAATACGACATTCGCAATACTAGCGGGTTTGTTGTCGATATAGCGGAACGTGATCTGGGATTTTGCATCAGGACGTAACCATGGCAACACATCTTCCTTACGTAGTTGGGCTTGTCGTTGAACTAAGCGGTGCGCATACGTAATAGGAGCTGGCATATAAACATCGGTTTCGTTGGATGCATAGCCGAACATGAGGCCTTGGTCACCCGCGCCTTGTTCTTCTTTCGATTTTTTGTCAACGCCCATTGCAATATCAGCAGATTGTTTGCCGATCGCCGTGATAATAGCGCAAGAATCAGCGTCAAAGCCCATTTCGGAGCTCGTGTAGCCAATTTCTTGAATGACTTGGCGGGCAATATGTTCGATATCGACCCATGCATTAGTGGAAATTTCACCGCCAACAAATACCATGCCGGTTTTGACTAATGTTTCGCACGCAACGCGGGCGTCTTTATCTTGTTCTAGGATGGCATCTAAGATGGCATCAGAGATTTGATCGGCTATTTTATCTGGATGGCCTTCGGAAACTGATTCTGAGGTAAATAAAAATTCGTTATTTTGCATGGCGTATACCCTTTGCCTCCTATTTAAGATGAACAAATATAACATGTTAAGGTGAGGATGCCTATTGTGTGAATGTTCTCCTAAACAATTTGTAATCTATTATGGTTTGTTATATAAAATTAAAGACTTACAAGGAGCGTAACGTGAGAAGACACCCACATTCAATGGCGGAAATGTCCTGCATTATCAGGCCTGTTCTAGAAAAAGTTAAACCTAAACGCATTGCAGAAATTGGGGCAGGTGCTGGTATTAATTCAGAAGTATTAGCTGATTTCTTACGTCCTCATCAAGGTGAGTTACTCTCTATCGATCCTGCAGCGCACAATGATTTTCTGGAATGGCTAAAGACAAATCGTGATGTAGCAACACATATTTGTAAGCCCAGTTTGCAAGGTGGTATTGCACATGTGGGTACAGCCGATATGTGGTTTATTGATGGCGACCATAATTGGTATAGCGTTTACAATGAGCTAAAGCAAATAGAATCATTGGCGCGTGAACAAAATAAGCCATTACTAATTTATCTGCATGATACGGGTTGGCCTTTTGCGCGCCGAGATATGTATTGTTCACCAGAATCTATACCCGATATTTATAGGCAGCCCTATGCTTCTCATTTAGGGATTGTGTTAGATCATCCTCATACAGTGGAAGGTCGCGGCATGAAAGGTACCTTTGCACTAACAGAAGGTGGCCCACAGAACGGAGTATTGACAGGAGTAGAAGACTTTTTAAAAACAAGTCAAACCTCATTTCATTGGATTAGCATACCTGCTGCACTTGGTTTAGGGATATTGATTGATAAGTTTCATCCATTAGCACAAGAAATTATCGACTATTATGCACCGCTCCATCAACATCCTCTTTTAGCAGCGATAGAGAGAAGTCGTGTGATTAGTTATTGGGAGGCACTAGAATCAAACAATAAATTAGCTAATGCAAATGACAAGTTAGCTAAATTATCTTCCATGTTGAATAAATTAGGCGAGTTTTGTGAAGTGTAAATAGAGTGAGAGGTCTCGTTATGGATATTAAACTTATCATCTGGGATCTAGACGATACGCTGTGGCAGGGAACGCTTGCTGAAGATGAAGCAATCTGTCTTAATGAATATCGCGCCGAATTAATTCGAGCCTATAACCGTTGTGGGCTAGTCTCCGCTATTTGTTCTAAAAATGACTATGAAGCAGCCAAATCAGCACTCCTGCGTTTTAATTTATGGGATGAATTTGTTTTCCCGCGCATTGCTTTTGTTTCTAAAGGCGACGTTATTCGTACGCTTATTGATGACATGCAGTTGAGACCCATTAATGTATTATTCATTGACGATAATATTCATAATCGACAGGAAGTAAAGGCGATTTTGCCGGATATTCATGTCATGGACGCACTTTCACCAGACTGCAATAAATTGCTCCAGAAGATTTTAGAAGCTAATCAGCATATGGTTAAAAACCGTCTTGATGATTACCGTATGTTGCAAGCTAGAGTAGAAGACAGGCAAGTTTCTACTGCCCAGAATGAGGAGTTTTTAGCTTCTTGTGATATTCATATCGCGTTTGGCCGTACATTAGAGAATTTAGAATTTAAAGACCGTATTGCTGAATTAATTAATCGTAGTAATCAGCTAAATTACACACAATCCCGCACAACAACTGAAGCGCTAGTCAGCAGAATGATAGATATTAACCACTATGATTCTTATACTGTCTTTATGTGGGATAAATACGGTTATCACGGGTTAGTAGGATTTGCAATGGTAGATGTTTCTGAGCGACCAGGCACTATCATACTAAAGGATCTAGCATTTTCTTGCCGTGTTATGCATATGGGTGTTGAGCAGGCTTTATTAAGGAAAATACAGAAGCACTATGTTGCTTTGAGACTCACTGAGTTAAGACTATCATTACCTGATCTATCTGGTAGTTGGCTAAAAGAGGAAAAATTTATTGATCCTCAAATACGAAATATGATCAGAAAAAAAGAAAGTGTTTCTGACAAACAAGCTGCAAGGCTTAAGGTAATGTATGGCTGTATGTCTGGTGGATTAGCGTATTATAGCCGCTATCGTGATGAGATAGAATTTGATGGGGCCAGGTTTGAACAGCACAATCAATTTTTATGTTTCAGTACCATTAGAACTCAGGCAGATGAAATTGCTAAACAATCTTTTCCACCTGCATTGGTGTATGGCGCTGCTTTTGATTATTACGATGCTGCTTGGTCTGTATCAGAACGACCAGTCACCGTGCGTTACTTCACAGAAAGCGCGCATGCATTTTGCCAGTATTTTGCTGAGAAAAATTGCCGATTATTGGTAGTATTACCGCCTGATACCATGCCAACCCATTACTATCGGCTTGCTGAAAACAATACCAAGGAAAGAACGGCCATTTTCAACAGGACATGGCGTTTAATGGCTAAATTATTCCCTTTAGTGACTATTCTGGATTTAAGCTCATTGGCAACAGTAGATGATATGCCAGATACAGCGCATTACTATCCTCAATTTATACAAAAAATTGCAGGATATATTGACGATTGGTATGAGGAAATGGTGGTGGCAGCAATATGATGGGCCAAGCTTTTTAAAAAAAATCAAATGATAGGTTGGTTATGACTTGCACAAATAAACATATACGACCAGCCCGCATTTTCAGGTAATATGCCGTCAAGATTTTCACCATCCAGTGAGGTGTTTATGTCAACCGTGACAAGAAAAGACCGCGCCAACGCCATTCGTTTTTTAAGTATTGATGCTGTACAGAAAGCAAACTCCGGCCATCCTGGTATGCCCATGGGTATGGCAGATATTGCAGAAGTGTTGTGGCATGATTTTTTGCGCCATCAACCAAGCAATCCTCATTGGCCAAATAGAGACCGTTTTATGCTATCTAATGGTCACGGTGCCATGTTGCAGTATTCTTTATTACATTTGAGTGGTTACGATTTAAGCATTGAAGATCTTAAACAATTCCGTCAGTTGCACTCAAAAACCCCAGGCCACCCTGAATATCGTGATACGCCTGGTGTTGAAACAACGACAGGCCCGTTAGGTCAAGGATTAGCCAACGCTGTTGGTATGGCGATTGCTGAAAAGCATATGGCCGCAACCTTTAATAAGCCTGAATTTCCGCTAGTTGATCATTTTACCTATTGTTTTGTGGGTGATGGCTGCTTGATGGAAGGTATTTCACATGAAGCCGGTTCCTTAGCCGGTACGCTTAAATTGGGTAAGTTAATCGTTTTTTACGATGACAATAATATTTCCATTGATGGCAATGTACAGGGTTGGTTCACTGATAATACTCCTATGCGTTTTGAAGCCTATGGCTGGCATGTGATTGCTGATGTCGATGGGCATGATAGTGATGCGATTAAGAAAGCGATTTCAACTGCGCAATCTGTGACCGATAAGCCCACTATTATTTGCTGCAAAACTACGATTGGTTGGGGTTCACCTAACATGGCTGGGACCGCCCATACACATGGCGCGCCATTAGGTGAGAAAGAAGTCGCGGCAGTTCGTGCAGAGTTAAATTGGCCGTATGATGCATTTGTGATCCCTGAGGATATTCAAGCTTCTTGGGATGCACGTCAAAAAGGGCAGATGCTAGAAAATGAATGGCAAACGATGTTTGATCGTTATCAAGCGCAGTATCCAGCGTTTGCTAAAGAATGGTCTCGTCGTTTAGCGCAAGAGTTGCCGACCGATTGGCAGTTGCAAGTTGAGACACTCTGTCATCAATTCAATGAAAAAAAGCAAACGATCGCTACTAGAAAAGCCTCCCAAGCCTGTCTTGATGTCTATGCTAATTTGTTGCCAGAGATGTTAGGTGGTTCAGCAGATTTAATGGAATCAAACTGCGCTAATTGGCAAGGGATGAGTGTCTTCAGTGCGGATCATCCGGCTGGGCGTTATTTGCATTATGGCGTGCGTGAATTTGGTATGTCGGCGATTATGAATGGTTTGGCTTTATACGGCGGACTCTTACCATATGGTGCGACTTTCTTAACTTTTTCAGATTATGCTAGAAACGCAATTAGGCTAGCGGCGATTATGCGTCAACGTGTGATCTTTGTTTATACCCATGATTCCATCGGGTTAGGCGAAGATGGTCCAACACATCAACCTATTGAGCATTTAGCAAGCTTACGCATGATACCGCAATTGGCGACTTGGCGTCCTTGCGATACTGTTGAAACAGCTGTTGCCTGGGCTGAGGCTATTTCCCATCAAGGCCCGACGTGTTTATTATTCTCTCGACAAAATTTAGCTTTTCAAGAGCGGACTGCTGAGCAAATTACACAGATCAAGCGCGGTGGTTATGTTTTGCTAGATCTAGCACAAGGCAAGCCTGATGCTATTTTGATCGCAACCGGTTCTGAAGTCGCTTTAGCAGTTGACGCTGCTAAGCAACTTGAAGCGCAGGGAATTTTTGTACGAGTGGTTTCCATGCCGTCAACAACAGCC
This sequence comes from Gammaproteobacteria bacterium, assembly GCA_049294295.1. GTDB lineage: Bacteria > Pseudomonadota > Gammaproteobacteria > DSM-16500 > DSM-16500 > Aquicella. The sequence goes on from JBAQCP010000157.1 coordinate 7,706, forward strand.
TTTTTAGCGCAAGACGACGCTTACAAGCAATCCGTATTGCCAGATAATGTGCAGGCAAGATTAGCCATAGAAGCAGGGGTGACGGAAAGTTGGTATCGGTTTGTCGGTACCCATGGTCGAGTGTTGGGCATAGATCGCTTTGGTGCATCAGCGCCTGCTAAAGATGTTTATAAGGATTGTGGTTTAACGGTTGAAAACGCAGTGGTAAATGCTAAAGAAGTTATATATTCTGCAGCAAAGGAAACAACGTCAGTCTGATAGGCCGACAATAATTCATTAACGATATATTGAGAATACTTAGTCAGAAAGGAGCTTAACATGACCATTCGAATTGCAATTAACGGCTACGGCCGTATTGGCCGCAATATTTTACGTGCCCACTACGAAAAAAAATTACATCCTGAAATTCAAATTGTTGCAATCAATGATTTAGGTGATGTTGAAACCAATGCACATTTAACCCGTTACGATACCACGCATGGCAAGTTCCCTGGTGTTGTCGCGATCGAAGGTAAAGATCTTGTTATCAATGGCGATAAAATTCGTGTCGTTGCTGAACGTGATCCTAAAAAATTACCTTGGAAAGAGTTAAATGTTGATATCGTTTTTGAATGTACCGGCTTTTTTACCAGTAAAGAAAAAGCAGGCCAGCATATCGAAGCAGGCGCAAAGAAAGTCATTATTTCAGCTCCTGGTACCGATGTTGATGCCACCGTTGTATTTGGGGTTAACGAGGAAGTATTAAAATCAACTGACACTGTTATTTCTAATGCATCTTGCACCACCAATTGCTTGGCAAACGTTGTTAAGCCATTGCATGAAGAGCTAGGTCTTGTGAGCGGTTTGATGAACACCGTACATGCATTTACCAACGATCAAAGCTTGTTAGATGTGTATCACAGTGATATGCGTCGTGCACGTTCTGCTACACAATCTATCATCCCAACCAAAACAGGCGCAGCAGCAGCCGTTGGTTTAGTGTTACCAGAATTAAACGGTAAATTAGATGGTTTTTCTGTACGCGTACCGACCATAAATGTGTCAGTGGTTGATTTAACCTTTGAAGCAAAGCGTAATACCACCGTTGAAGAAGTAAACGAAATTGTCAGAAAAGCAGCTGCGAGCGATCGCTTAAAAGGCATTTTAAGTTTTAATGAAGAGCCATTAGTGTCTATTGATTTCAATCACAATTCTTCTTCCGCTATTTTTGATACTGTTGGCACAAGAGTGATAGGCAACTTAGTGAAGATTCTTGCTTGGTATGATAACGAGTGGGGTTTCTCCAATCGTATGTTAGATGTGGCTGTTGCTTGGATGAAAGCGAAATAACTATTCTATTCTGGATCCCGCGTCTTCGCGCGGGACGATGTTTAAAAAAATAAAAGGTGACCCTATGCCCGTTCAAATGGAAGAAGTAATGCAAGTGATTAACCGTTATGTACCTAAAGGATTTGTGCCTAAAATCGGCATTATTCTAGGTTCAGGGTTGTCTTCTATTGCTGAGCAAATTACAAATGCTGTGTCTATTCCTTATCAAGCCATCCCTGGATTGCATAGCGGGGGTGTGTCTGGACACGCGTCTTTATTGGTAATGGGTTACCTGAATGATGTACCAGTCGTTTGTTTGCGCGGCCGTCTGCATTTATATGAAGGCACTTCTTATGAATCAGTTCGTATATTAGTACGTATTCTTAAGCAGCTGGGTTGTCAAACATTGCTAAGTACTTGTGCGGCAGGTTCTTTGCGTGCGGAAGTAGGTCCTGGTGAATTAATGATGATTACAGATCATATTAATTTGCAGCCTGGCAATCCGTTAGTCGGCCCAAATGATGAAAGCATCGGTCCACGTTTCTTCCCTATGGATAATGCTTACGATTTAGGTTTGCAAGATATCATGCAAGAAGCAGCAGCTAATTTAAATATTCCGTTGAGGCAAGGTGTTTACTTAGCAACCTTAGGCCCATCTTTTGAAACACCAGCAGAAATTCGTGCATTTCGTGTCTTAGGTGCAGATGCGGTTGGTATGTCTGTTGTTTCTGAAGTCTTAATTGCAAGACATTGCGGCATGCGTGTTGCTTGTGTCGCGGCTATTACTAATTTAGCGGCCGGCATGGATAATGAAAAAATTACCCATGAAGGAACGTTGCACTACGGTGAAATCGCAGCGCGTAAGTTAACGAAGCTAGTTCCTGCTTTTATTAAGGAAGTTAGCAGTGGAGTGGTCTGAAGCAACTAAGGAATATATTGATGCGTTAGAGCCGGTCAGTGTGACGCCGGCTTTAAAGCAAAAAATAATGAGTTTGATTGATTTAACCAGCTTAAATGAATCAGATACAGATGCGGACGTGGCAGCACTTTTTGAGAAAGCACATAATATTTTAGGGCATGTAGCCGCGGTTTGTATTTATCCACAATTTGTATCCTTAGCAGCGACACAGTTTGCAGGCAGCCCTGTTAAGGTGGCAACGGTTGTCAATTTTCCAAATGGCGATCATTCGTTAAAAATAGTTCTCACTGAAATTAACCGTGCATTGCAAAGTGGCGCACAGGAAATTGATGTCGTTTTTCCTTATGAACGTTATTTGGCAGGTGAAAGACAATACGTTAAAACATTTGTTGAAACATGCAAGGCGGCTTGCGGGCATGCAGTTACTTTAAAAGTCATCTTAGAGACGGGCGCATTGAGTGATTTAGCCGTTATTGCCGATGCTAGCTATGATGTATTAGCAGCTGGTGCAGATTTTATTAAAACGTCCACAGGAAAAATAGCAGAAGGCGCAACGCTTGAAGCAGTTGCTACGATGCTGTTGGTGATCAAACATATTAACACTCAGCTGAAACATCCCGTCGGTTTGAAAGTGTCAGGCGGTGTGAGAACGATTGAGCAAGCAGCTCAATTTGTAAAGCTAGCGGAATCCATCTTGGGTTCGTCTTGGCTGTCTCCAGCGCGATTGAGATTGGGTGTAAGTAAACTAGTCGATGCGTTGCTTGAGGATAAGAAGTAGACTGGAATTGGGCGGATTATAGATGTTGGGTATTATATCGCTTAATGAAAATACACCGGGAATAGCTTGATAACCCACTTTTTGGTACGAGCTCGCAAAATGAATTTGCTAGTCTAAATAAATATTGCTATAAATATACTCAATACTATTATATGCTCAATGAGATTATGGATAGATGCAACCTGCTAGAGCAGGTGTTTTAAAACCCGCTACTTACAAATCAAGGATGATTATATGAAATTAAATGCGAAAGGAATTTCCTATCTTCTTTTTTCATTAGGTTGTGTTGCGTTGAGTAGTTTTGCTAACGCATCTAGCTATAAACAACACACCTATAAAGATGAAGAACCGCAATATGAGCAAAACCATTTTGAAATCATGGGTGCCGGTGGCATTGCAAAATTAAAAGCCGGCAATAGCACTTTAGGTGTGACGAGCGATGAAACAGATACGCTCGTGTAAACTAATCAGAGTACCTGGAATACCCTAGCCGCTCAGCTAGGAGTAGGCTATGTTTATAATTTTGGTAATGTCCTAAAACGCTCAAGTCATGTCCAATGGTTTTCATCCGTAGAACCGCAATTGAATCTTTACCAATTATCCACTAATAGTATTCACGGTAATGTTTTGCGTTATGGCAGTTCTGCTTATAATGAGCTTAATTATGATATGCCTGTTCACAGTACGCGCTTAATGCTTGATGCTGCGTTAACTGTTGCAAAATGGAAGAGCCTTTCTATTTATGCAAAAGGTGGTATCGGTGAGGCTAGGACACGTGTTAGTTATAGCGATCAAGACAATGGTACCAATACGGATTGTCCAAATGCGAGCACATCATTAGGTTCAAATACTAGTTCGAATTTTGCTTGGGAAGCAGGTGTTGGTGTCAATTATGCCATCAATGATAGATTTGGGCTTTCTTTAGAATACTTGTATGCAGATTTAGGCACGGTGAAAACGTCTGCTAGTGGAAGTACTGGGGCTATCACAATACCAACAATTTCTGCGCCTAGTTTTGATCTGAAAGCGCAAACGGCATTACTCGGCCTGCATGTGGCGATATAAAAACATAGGGATTAAAGGAGATAGAAGATGTTAAAGAATATTTGGTCTAGATCGGTCGTTTTGGGTTTGCTCTCTCTTGTTACAATGACAGCTAATGCTGGCTTAGGTTGCTTAGGGCCATCAAAGATAGATGGTATAGTTAAAAGCTCAGCCGTTTGCGATTTTACCTTTAGCGCTCTCGCTACTTTTGCGTGTGGAGTTGGTCTGCCACAAGTAGGAGTATTCACCGTCCGAAATAACTCACCCGTGGCTATTAAAATAAATTACATTCGCCTGGGGCAGAATGATGGATTTCCATCCACTGACGTCACTATCACAGGTACTACTTGTGGCTCTGCTTTAGCAAGTGGCGCTACTTGTAACGTTACAGTCAGCGCCAACACAGGCGGTCCATTCAATCGAATATTACAGGTCGGAGTCAATAGCCGCCAAGTTGAATTGGATAGTCCAGTTATCACGCCAACTACGGGCTGTAATGTACCTACTCCTATTTCTGGTTCTTTCCCTTGTGCTTTGGGTACAACTTCTACTTTCGCATCGTTAGCGGGTTCGACAATAACGAATACGGGACCCACTGTAATCAATGGAGACCTCGGTCTCTCACCTGGAACAGCGGTAACCGGTTTTCCACCTGGGGTTATTACTGGAGCAAGACACGTTAATGATGCTACCGCTGCACAAGCGAAGATCGATCTTTCAACGTTATACACGTGTCTCGCAGCTCAGCCATGTGGCACAGTTATTGGTACGGCTGACCAGGCAGGTATAACGCGTACATCGGCCGGCATCGGAGCTGTTAACGTCTTTTGCTCTGGCTCATCTATCCTAAATAGCGGTGTACTCACGCTAAGCGGAGATGCTACTTCAGTGTTCATCTTCCAGGCAGGATCTACACTCACCTTGAATCCAAGCGCGACTATTGTCCTTACCGGTGGTCTTACGCCAGCGAATGTTTTCTGGCAGGTCGGTAGTTCAGCAACGCTCGGCACCTCTTCTGTATTTCAAGGTACCATTGCAGCTTTAGCCAGCATTACCATGAATACTGGAGCAACAGCGTTAGGTAGAACATTGGCACAGACTGCTGCTGTGACATATGACACGAACACAGTTACTTTGCCTTAGCAAAAACTGTTAGGATAAAAGGAGGTCTATTTCTTAGACCTCCTTTTTTTTGTTTTTCAGGAAAGGGTTGTTCTGGGTGGTAGAATGGCCGAATTACTTCGCCATGATCACTTGCCTAATAAGGGTTGCTTAGTTTCCTGCTCACTAGTTAATGCACCATGTGCTTCTAGTCTCGCAATCATTTGTTCTTTCAAGTGGTGGTCTTGGATTGTATGCGCCCAATCAAGTGCAGTGTAGCCGATGGCGGAAGGTTCATTGATGTCAAAAGGATGTAATGTTGTTTGATGCTGCAATATGAATTCAACTAAATCTATTTTCCCATATGCGCATGCTTTACGAAAAGCGAGCGGTAAAGACTTAAGCGAAGCGGCAAGTATTTCTGTGCCATCAGGTGTCTGATCACACATGTTTTTAAATGTTTTCATAAAGCGGCAAAACGGATCATCAATTGAAAATAACACTTGTAAAGTTGGATAGATGAAATCATGTATTTGAGACTCAAGCACATCTAATTTTTCTGACACGGCATCAAAGGTGTGACTGATTTTATTTGTTAAAGCGGGTAGGTCAATGATATTCGTTGTCAGTGCAAGGGCCTGGCCAACGTGGGTGCATTCGTTTGCTGTTAAGTAGTCACCAGTCAGTGCTTGCATGCAATTTGCCTTTCCCGCGATATTAAGGAAAGGATCAATAAAGACACATTGATCATCTAGCTCACTGAATTTATTAATGTTGCCACCAGGTTCAATCTTTGTTGAGTCGCCTAAAAGAAGAATGAAATGATTGTCATGCTGACCCATATTTAATGTTAACAAACGAATAACTAATTGATGGTCCAACTTAAATAGTTCATAGAGTGCAAGGCTGGCATGTTCTTCACATTCGCCAACGCCAAATTGGGCCGCCGTAATATTTATTGCTAAGAGATCAGAAAAATCAAGGAGATCAGAGCATTGCCTGCTAGCTTCTCGCAGAAGAATCAATTTGTTTTGATAATTTAAACAATGTAGAAAGTTGGCAGCACCTACAGATGGTACTATTTCCGGTATGTTTTCTAGCGTTATGTGTGGAAATGTTGTTCTAGAAATAAAATGATGACTAGAGGTCATTTTTTCTCTAACGATTTGTAAGGCATGTTGTGCCAGCGACATCAATTCATCGAAAGACTTTAATTTTTTTTGTCTAAACATGCGCGTGCCTCCAGTGCTAATCGATTTGGCTCTTCTCATTATTATTTGTTGCTAATTATAGCGAAGTATCCTTAAGGCAAGCTGATCAATTATTTTTCATGTATAAATATAAGTGCAATAAAATCAATTGGTTAGATAGGCGGTGGATGATTTTATCGCGATCAGGACATTTATGAGTAGATAACCACCCTCGGTTTGTTTAAAATGCCGGCATCCAATAACGAGGGTTGTGCTTTATGTCGGGTCATTCACATAGACAAGAAAAAACGGTCCACACGAAACTTGCTTGGTTAGTCACTTTAACAGCGTCCCTATTCTTTTTTTACGAATTTATCCAAATGAACCTCTTTAATGCGATCAATGCGCAATTAAGAGAAGCCTTTCAGTTAGACGCGATGCAGCTTGGCCAGTTATTCTCCATGTACTTTTATGCTAATTTCCTTTGCCTATTTTTAGCCGGGAACATGCTAGACCGTTTTTCAACCAGAAAACTAATATTATTTGCAGCCACCCTTTGTACGGTCGGCACCTTTATGTTTGGTTTGGCAACCACTTATTGGGTTGCAGCAGTCGGTCGCTTTTTAGTGGGCGCGGGCGCTTCTTTCTGTTTCTTGGGCTGTATTCGCGTATCTTCTCGCTGGTTTGCACCGCATAAAATGGCGTTTGTAACTGGTGTGGTGGTGACCATGGCGATGTTAGGTGGTTTAATTGCTCAAGCACCTTTCGCATTATTAACAGACTACCTAGGTAGCTGGCGTCAGGCATTGTTAGTCAACGCATTTTTGGGTGTGTTGATCATTTTAGCGGTTTTATTGTTCGTTCAAGATTATCCACCTGATGCAAAAGAAGAAGCAAAAATCCAACAGCAGCAGATTAAAGAATTAAGCTTATTACAATGCTTTAAATTGGCAGCACTAAACCCGCAAAATTGGTTGGGTGGTCTTTATACTGCGTTGATGAATTTACCAGTCTTTATTATGGGTGGCTTGTGGGGCATTCTGTATCTCACCAGTGTTCACCATCTCACGGCTGCACAAGCGTCTTATGCGACCACTACTTTCTTTGTGGGTGTGATTATCGGTTCTTTATTATTTGGTTGGATATCTGATCACATTGAGCGTCGTGTGTCGCCTATGATTGCAGGCGCTGTTTTATCGTTGATTATTATGTGTTTGTTAATGTATGTCCCTAATTTATCTTTTGGTACCGTAATGTTTTTATTCTTTATGATTGGGTTAGTGACCAGTTCTCAAGTATTAACTTACCCAACCATTGCTGAATTAAATCCAGCTTACTTAACGAGTACGGCGGTGAGTATTGATTCGTTATGTATTATGGCAAGTGGCTTTATTATTCCGCCTATGTTTGGTTGGCTGATGGAGCGTAGTAGCGCACATGAAGTTATTAATGGGGTGGTGACGTATACCGCTCACGATTTTAATTCAGCAATGTTAATTATGCCGCTCTCTATTATTGCCGCATTAATTATTTCTTTCTTTATTCGCGAAACTTATTGCAAATCACAGGCTTAACTTATGTCACGCGCATTTATTATCATGTTAGATTCTTTCGGGTTGGGTGCAACAGCGGATGCCGCCAAGTATGGCGATGAAGGTGCCGATACGTTGCGTCATATCGCAGAATATTGCGCGGCAGGAAAAGCCGATAAAGAAGGCGTGCGCAAAGGCCCTTTGCGTTTGCCTAATCTCACTCGCTTAGGGTTGAATGGTGCTGCTAAAATTAGCAAGGGCGCGTCTATTCCTGGTTTAGATGAAAACATGCCTATTCAAGCAGCCTATGGCTGTGCAGAAGAGTTGAGCCATGGTAAAGATACGCAAAGCGGTCATTGGGAAATGGCTGGTGTACCAGTCTTGTTTGATTGGGGTTATTTTCAGCCGCAGTTTCCAAGTTTTCCAAAAGAATTGCTCGATGAATTAAAGCAGCGCACTAACTTACCTGGTTTTCTAGGTAATCATCATGCATCAGGCACCATCATCATTGATGAATTGGGTGAAGAGCATCAAAAAAGCGGCATGCCTATTGTTTATACTTCAGCAGACAGCGTCTTCCAAATTGCAGCTCATGAAGAAACGTTTGGTTTAGAGCGTTTATATGAAATTTGTGAAGTGACGCGTGAATTGGTGGATAAATACAATATTGGCCGTGTGATTGCGCGCCCATTTTTGGGTGAACCAGGTAACTATCATCGCACAGGTAACCGTCGTGATTATGCGACGCCACCACCAGCGCCTACTTTGCTGGACGTATTGGTTCAGGAAGGCGGTACCGTTATATCAATTGGTAAAGTTGCTGATATTTATGCGCATCAAGGTATTTCTAAATCGATTAAGGCGGATGGTAATCAAGCTCTTTTTAAAGCTTTAATTGAAGAAGCGAAAGTGGCACCAGATAACAGCATCGTTTTTGTTAACTTGGTTGATTTTGATATGGTCTTTGGTCATAGACGTGATGTTATTGGTTATGCAAAGGCATTAGAAGATTTGGATAGTTGGATGCCTGAGTTTGAGAAACAATTGAAAGTGGGTGATATAGCTGTCATGACGGCAGATCATGGCTGTGATCCAACGGCAATTGGTTCTGATCATACACGCGAACATGTGCCTGTATTAGCATTTGGTCCTGCTATTACACCAGGTGCATTAGGTATTCGTAAAACGTTTGCGGATATTGGTCAGAGTATTGCTAAGCATTTAGGCTTGCCACCATTAGAGTATGGCGAAGCGTTTAATTAAGGTTTGATGTGCGTAGCCTGGATGGAGCGAAGCGAAATCCGGGTTTGCCTGATATACAAACAAACCCGGATTTCGCTTCGCTTCATTCAGGCCACGCCCACTTAATCTTTTATTAAACTCAAAAATTCTAACCGAGTTTTTTGGTTCTCTCGCATAACACCTAACATCACAGAGGTGGTCATAGAGGAATTTTGCTTTTCAACACCGCGCATCATCATGCATAAATGCTTAGCTTCAATCACGACGCCAACGCCGCTAGCACCAGTAACATTAGCGATTGTTTCTGCAATTTCTTTAGTCAGATTTTCTTGTACCTGCAAACGTCTAGCGTGCATATCAACTAATCGAGCAATTTTAGATAAGCCAACTATTTTACCATTTGGTATGTAAGCAACATGGCACTTGCCAATAAATGGTAGTAAATGATGTTCGCAAAGTGAATACAGTTCTATATTTTTGACCAGGATTATTTCATCATTGTCGGAATGGAAGAGGGCGCCATTGACTATTTCATCAACGGATTGATGATAACCACGCGTTAAAAATTCCATCGCTTTTGCAGCGCGTTTAGGGGTGTCTTTCAAGCCTTCACGCTCAGGGTTTTCGCCCACGGCTTCTATAATTTTTTTGTAATATTCTTGCATCAGCACTCTCTCGTTTTAACCTGGAGGCCAGGTCATTTGTCTGCCACCTAGTAAATGTAGGTGAATATGATAAACCAATTGCCCGCCATCAGAATTGCAATTAAACACCAAGCGGTAACCGGGTTCGGCAATATTAAGCTGTTTAGCCATCGCTGCACCCGTGGTGACCATATGACCAATTAATGCCTGGTCTTCTGCGCCAATATCATTAATCGTTGCGATATGCTTGCGCGGAATAATCAATTTATGGTGAGGTGCTTTAGGGCTAATATCGTCAAAACAAACGACTTGTTCATCTTGATACAAAATATTGGCCAGAATGTCACCATTAGCTATCTTACAGAATAAGCATTCCACTGTTGTTAGCACCTTCAGTTTGCATTTGGAAGTTCGTAGTGTAAAAGATTGCGGTCTTACTTGCAAAATAACTGGCCGAAAGTACACTAGCGCGTATTAAACCAATTTCAGGAGACAATCGTGGGACTAGAGAATTTATCAGCAGGCAAGCACCTACCAGAAGATATTAACGTAGTGATAGAAATTCCGGGCAACAGTAAACCGGTTAAATATGAAGTGGATAAAGAGAGTGGCATGATCATGGTTGATCGCTTTTTAGGCACCTCTATGGTTTATCCATGCGAATACGGTTTTGTTCCTCATACATTATCTGAAGATGGTGATCCAGTTGATGTCTTAGTTGTTGCTCCTTATTCCTTATTCCCAGGTGCTGTGATTCGCTGCCGCCCTATTGGTATGTTGCGTATGACTGATGAATCCGGCAAAGATGCCAAGATTTTAGCCGTTCCTGTCGATAAGCTCACCCCACGCTATCAACAAGTACAAAAACCAGAAGATTTAGGCCCTGAGCTATTGAATGCGATTGAGCATTTCTTTACGCATTACAAAGATTTAGAAAAAGGGAAGTGGGTGAAAGTTGATGGTTGGGAAGGGATAGCGTCAGCGCATGAAGAAATTATGGCTAGCTTGAAGCGCTATGAAGCTAAAGCGGAAGCTGTGTAACCGTTTTTTTACCTTTTAACTATTTAACTGTCATCCCGAACAAAGTGAGGGATCTCCATCTAGAGCGGCAGCTCTATGATGCAGATCCCTCTTTCTTATCTCCATCTTCTTTTCGTTCTAGTCCGCATCTAGTCTTCCCTGCAAGCTGTTGCCTAGTGTAGGAGGTTGTTTTTACGCTCCAAGCACAACATCCATGTCGTTTACAGCGCCATATATGGGCGCTGAGTCGCTACAAAACAACCTCCTACAC
>JBAQCP010000158.1:0-33500 GCA_049294295.1 Gammaproteobacteria bacterium
TAACATTATCTTTGCCCATGGTGGTGTTCCTCTTGGATTTATCCATTAACCTTCGTCAGTTAATGAGGATACACCGCCTAATTAATTCGTCAATTTACCTCTGTACACAAGATTCGATCATAGCTCACGATTTTGGGAACACTCATTTAGTAACATCAATCATGTTGCCAAACGTATAATTTCCAAGCTAGAAAAGCCACTTTCCAGAATTTTATCCGGGCTTCGCTTACTAAAATTGTCCATATTTGGCGTTATAAGGTTTTGCGCTATACTAAATAAAATTGTCCATATTTGGCGAAAACAAAGAGGTCATTATGAGCAAAAAATACTATCAAAATAGCTTTAAATTCAAAGCACTAGATCGCATCAAGCGAATGACTGCCAACGTAGTCTTGCGCGAAGATATTGAAGATATGGGCAGTCCACGTCAGGTTAGCCGATGTTTTAAATATCTTGTAGAAATAGGAGAATTAGTTAGAATTGGCTATGGTATATATGCCAAGTCCTATATATCAGAAAACCTCAACAAACCTGTTATCCAAGGCGGGTTTGGCCAAGTCTGCAAAGAAGCCCTCACAAAACTAGGTGTTGAATGGGAACCCGGTAGCGCCGAACAAGCCTATAACGCTGGCCTATCTACCCAAGTACCTGTCCGCACTGTCGTCCAATTAAAAAGCCGCTTTAGAGGTCATCTGACTTATGGCAATAGAAAATTAATTGTGGAGAAAGGGATTAATGCTAAATGAAAAATTGATTCGACTGGTTAGTGATACAGGCGAATTTTTAGGTTTGGAAGAAACCGTTATTGAGAAAGATTACTACGTCACCCAAGTCATATGAAGGATTTTTTCGGGAGAGAATCGTCAATATCCAGGATTCTGTCCGCAATTGTAAATATATTTGGTATACAACTGATAACTTCCAATGAAATTATTTTTTCTTGCTAAACGTATATAATTTTTTGAATTTTTGGGTTTTGGTATTCAGCACTTCCAACATTAACAGTTAAATTATGTATTGGGCGATATTCAGCTTCGCTATGTGTATGGCCACACAATACGAAAAATTCAATTCCAGAGTTTTCTTGAGCAATTCTCATCAATACATCGCCCACTGCTTTGGAAGAAAAATACGGCAACCAATCATCATTACTAATTTCTCCCATATGAAGACATGCTTCTTTGAAAGGCGGAACATGGGTGAGCACAATTACTTTTTTTGGATATTGCATGATCATCTGCTCTAAGTCATTTTTTAATTGCATAGCATCCACATCAGCTAGTTGTCGCATTTTTTCGAGCAACTGGAATTTTCCCATAATTTTTTCTTGAAATAAATCTGCAATCATACGACTATCATTAAGCACAGCTCTGCTATTTTGATAATCACCTAATCGACCATCAGCCCATCCATCTTGGCCTATTAAAAAAGTATCTTTACTTAACTGCTGCCCGCCAGAAGCTGGTAGCCAAAATAATTTCTCATGCATCTGAGTCAGCACCCTCATTGCATCACGTACTTCGTCAATTTGACCTTTGTAATAATCGTGATTACCTAATATGAAATAAATTGGCTTTTTAATGCGATCTGCCATCTCATTTAAAATATCGACCAAACATGGCGCTTCTGCAATATCGCCACTAATTAATACACCGTCACATTGGGTATTAATAATTTCTTGGTAATATTTTTGACATGCAGATTCATCTACAAAATTAAGATGAATATCAGTCAACCATGCCAATCTCATGCTATTATTTTCCTGCAATTTTTTTAATCCTATCTGTAACAGTTTTAAGTCTTTGCTCTGTCGCAGGCCCTTCATTTATATGCGCCGGTAAAGCAGTTATAAATTCATCATCTTTCAGCATTTCTTCAAAGAAATTTTTAAGATGCTTTTTTAATTCTTCATTTTCAATATTTACTTCTTCTACTATTTCAATTCGGCCAGAAATAACATTAATAATGTCTTCAAAATCATAGCTTGCCAAAAAATCTCTATCGCCTCTAGAATTAAACGCCTCAATTTTGGTTGCTAACAAATACGGGGCGGTTATTGACTTTATGATAAGGTCATCTGCTAATTGATGAGCTATGGGTTTTGCAATAGCCTCTTTATACCAACGATTGCCAAAGGTTAGTATTTCTTCATCGATAGGCATAACATCCAAAATCACATCATCATAGCGCCAGCGACATATCACTGATTCATTCATTGATTGCTTGAAGCGTTGCTTTTCTAACTTTTTAGCAAACCTGTAATACTCAGACCTTGAAACAATATCAACGATACAATCGACATCTTTTGTGGGACGTACATCTAACAATAACGAATCAGTAATAAATAAAGCAGTTGAGCATCCACCTAAATATACTACTTCATCATTAAGTGGCCCCAATTTTCTAGCCACGAACTCTAGCATTCTTAGGTTCACTGTGGCTCTTTCGCCCCGATTGTTCACCATATAATTTTTCCTTTAATAGCTGAATGGCTATGTTTCTTTCTCGCGCTCGTCCACTACGTATTGCATCAACCAGCACAAGCAATTCATAAAATAGTTGATCTGGAAATTGAGCAAGCGATTTAGGTACAGAACTATAAAGAGGTTCCAAAGCTAATCCCCGCTTGTTGCCGTCTCCATAAGGCCATACAGGAATAGGGTCATCACCTATAATAAGATGTTCTTCTAATATGGGCGCCGCATAACCCGTCGCTATTCCCCGAGTATAAGCGCCAAGTTGCACAGGGAAAAAATACTTTACACCCGAGATCAAACATTCTTCACAAGCTTTTTTATTTGGCTTGAATACTATTTTATTTTTTGGGTCATCAGTTACTACAGGGCTTAATAGACTGGATAAAACTAATCTTCTTATTCCAGCATTAACCTCTGAAGCACTCATGCACAAAAGAGCTGCAAGCCTATTCTGAGGCATCATTTCATGAGAATTATCTTTCGATAAGGTCATGGTTGATAATATTTTCAAAAGTATCACTATATCCTGTGGCTTTAGCATACAATTGATTCCTGCTTTTATGGTTCAGTTATATGCAGTATAACACGGATATTTTCAATTCGCGAATCGCGAATAGCGAATGATCAGAAAGATATTTACCCAGTTAATTCCCCGCAAGTTTGGGGCTTTTGAGAAAAACCACTTGATATAATTTATTTAATTCAAATAGTTATAGTTATGGCGTATCTAAGAGGAGTTGGTGTTCTCCGGGAAAATGATGGATAGCACATCCGTTCCCTGTTCGGGAACAGGGAACGGAAAATAAATAAAACCCTATTTAATCAAATTACTAGACAGTCAACTTCATTCCCGCCGCCTGGATGAATAATTCAACTTTTCGCTGTGGTGGATGGAGTAACAGCCGTCATTGCGAGCGTGAGCGAAGCAACCCAGGTTTTATTGCCCATTTATTAAGAAGCACACAACAAAGCAACCAGTATTTATGCCTTATGCTTCTTTACGAACGGGTAATAAAACCTAGGTTGCTTCGCTCGCGCTCGCAATGACGGCAGTGGCTCCGCCCAGGCTACAATTTCTTTATTCAACAACGCCGCAATACTATGTAGCCGGCAGATTTCCTGCTGGGTTCCACCCTGAATCTGGGTCAGATCAGAATTGGTGCTTTTAGGGAGAGGATTTGGATAGAAAATGATGACTAGTTAGACGACAGATCCCCGGCAGAAAATCTGCCGGGCTACGCTTGCTAAATCCAATAACTAAGCGCTACAAGAACATTATTAGAACTTAAATTAACACGAGCACAACCATTAGGGTCTTCCAAGCTATAAATACTAGGTATATTCATATTAATAGCACTACCATAATCCACATAAGCATATTCTAAACGCAATGACCAATTTTGCTCAAACGCCCATTCTACACCCGCACCTATTAACCAACCCACTTTGGTCGTATTTTTGGAATAATAATCACTCCCTTCATTTTTATACGTCAATCCTAAATCTGCAAAGCTCGCTCCGGCCGTGAGATACGGAAGAAGGATGCTATTATTCCAATTCAGTGCACGACCTAATCGGCCCTTGATAGAACTTTGCATCTGATTTTTAAATGAAAAGCTATCAGAAGCATACGAAGTAATAGCACAATTACAACTTAATATATCTCTTTGATGTGTGTTAAAGGTGGCAGCCGCTTCTATGCCTGATACAAGGTAATTAGGGAATTGATACATATAACCAAATTGTATACCAGGAATAGCAGTTGATGAATCTGAACTCGTATTGCACGTTTCACTCGGGTCAGTAAATCCTAATTGTTGAGATTTTAATTCGGCATTGTTAAAAGCAAATCCCGCCTCTACGCCAGCGTAAAATCCTGTCCAACTGTCTGATAATGAATGATGCGAGGAAGTATTATCAGCATAAACCACCCCCGCCATACCCATTGCGATCATAACGCTCTTAGTCATTATCAAAAATTTATTCATTAGGCGCAACTACCGTTAAAGGACTAGAAGAGATACCGTTTTTTGTGCCCATGATGGTGCACGAACCGTTTTTACCACGCATCCTCAAAAAGGTTTGGGTAGGTGTCTGGACAATTTGGCAGGTGATATTGCCAGTCCGGTTGGTGACCGTGTAAGTGGTGGGGCCTGATCCTGGTAACGGTAGGGGTCCTAGAATAACGGGTCTGCCACAGCAAACAACGGCAGGATCCAAGACAGGCTCTCCATTGACTGTCGCCGGTATGGCAACAGGCGAAGACGGCGGAGGAGTTGGCGGAGATGGATAGCCTAAAAAGTTAAATTGCACATAGGTAGGCGATCCAGCCGGTAAATAGGAAATCGTATAATTCGGCGTTGTGCCTGTAAAGATAATGGAATCAAAAGTACCTGTTATGCCCGACGAAGTCAGCAGTGTATATTGCCCAGTGTGCGCGTTTGCATCTAGGCTTACTTCTAAAGTACCTGCTAATGATGCAGGTCCAGTAACAGCAATTAAAGATGTGCCGCTAGAATTAATGTCGGTATGAACAAGGCTTCCGAGGCTGCCACTGCCTGCAGGATTTAAACTTAAGCCGCCCAGGGTGAGTGTTCCTCCAACGTCAGGAGAGATTGTTCCAGAGTTAGCAAAAACATTTCCGGTCAAGGCTCCAATCCCGCTAAGCGTACCTCGTTGCGCGCTAAAGCTAACGTTTCTACAAACGAAAATTGGTGCTTGGTCAATCTGTCCATTTACTTTAAAATTTGCATTATTGATGGTGACGGTTCCCTGATAATTAGTTGTTCCATTGTAAACAACTGTTCCATTTCCCTTAACAAATACGCTTGTTCCTCCCGCCCCGAAATTAGTGTCATCAGTAAATGCAACTTGGTCGCCGAGCGTTAAAAGATCATTAGCATTATTCGCCATGAAAGTGAGAGAAGAACCTGTGCGTAGGAAAATACTAGCTCCCAATGCGGACCCATCAGTACCGTCTGAGCCACCAGGGCCGCCAATTCCATGAATGCCTGCTTGTGTCGTGTTATTTGAAGTATTAAAGATGGTTGGAACACCGGCAAGTGCCTGTACAGTGAAATTTAAATTGCTATCTACAAATATAGCACCGCCAAGCCCACTGCCTCCGCCGCCACCACCGCCACCGAAACCTGATCCATAAGTATTAGCACCAATACCCCCAGCTCCTCCGCCGAGATTTCCTAAATCAGTTCCACCTGACGCATTGGGACCATTAGAAGGTCCACCGCCTCCGCCTCCACCTCCACCAAGAGAATTGCCGCCTCCTGCAGGTGTCACGCCTGATTGATTGACGCCTCCGCCTCCACCGCCTCCGCCAAGGCCCGCTAATCCACCTTGAACAGTATAGCCAACATCATAAGCACCCGTACCAGCGCCACCACCGCCGCCACCGCCATAGCCGCCGCTTCCAGATTGTCCATCAATGTTATTTGTAAAATTTGTTACGACGACTCCGGCTCCCCCGCCGCCTGCTCCATCTCCTCCATTGCCTCCGGAAGGTGTAGGGCTTTGTTTATGTATGGGTGGTGTAGACCCTTGGGCCTGCTGTCCATTCAACCCGGCGCTTCCGCCACCGCCGCCTCCAGAGAGTGTCAATGAGGCACCCCCTCCGCCGCCGCCCGCATTATTGCCCCCACCATTACCGCCACCACCAGAACCAGCGGTAATAGTGAGACCATAAGCACTTCCACCTAATCCGATGCCCTGATCCGATCCCCCACTCCCCAAATTCGTGAGTATTCCTATGGTGGCGCGAGATCCTAGTCCACCGCCTCCACCACCACCGCCCCCAAGCGGATCGCTATTTGAAAGAGTGACATCCCCACCAAAACCACCAAAACCACCTCCTCCAGCACCCCCGGTGATTCCTGTGGTGGTAATAGAACCTCCATTTCCGCAAAAGCCTCCACCGCCTCCACCGCCTTCATTACCTGTCGCAGAGACGCCTAAATAACTTCCTCCATTACCACCAATAGCAGAGTTGTTGTTGATCAATACATTCATCAAGGTAATAGATGGATTCGAGCCATTTAGAAAAGTTTGAGGGGCGTAAATAGCTCCGCCGGCACCTGTGCCACCACCACCGCCCGAAATTCCATTCCCACCATCACCACCTCTTGCAGTCAGATTTTGAAAGATCATGTTTTGGATAGTCACATTTCCCATGGGGATGAAAAATCCGCTGTAGGCACCGCTGTTACCGTCAATGGTGACGGTTGGGATAGAACCTGGATTGCCGATAGTAATATTCACAGGATTTGAAGAATTGTTAATAAGCGGCAAAATGCCATTGAGCTGAATAGTCATGGGAAACGTGAACACAATCGCATAATCATCAGGCGTTGTATTTAAACCTTGATTCATTGTATTCAAGGCATATCTTAGATCGCCTACATCTCCAATACCACCCGGATTATTATCTGAACTTAGTGATACATTGAGCGTTGTTAAAGCGTATGTAGAATGTGAAATGAATAGAGAAGCGAAAAGAAAAATCCAATCTTTGAATTTCATTATAAGTAAACCTTAATTCCATTTTTTTGCATCATAAGGTTTAAACAAACATTATTCAATGATTAATGTGGTTTAGAAGCTGCTATCTCTGACCTTCATTAGGCATCCCAGCTCACATATTGAAAGTAAATTTTAACGTAATGCCATCTCGAGAGGCACGATTAATCCCATTTACGACACCTCTTGAATTTGCAAAAGCTATATTTTCATTTTGAATAAATGCATGTGCATAACTACCATCTACCGTCAGCATTTTATTAATCTCATACCCTGTTGACATGCCAATAACGATGCTATCACCTGTTGAAATCTGGTAATGACTATTGCCAGGTGATTGATTATATGTTCCAGCAATACGAACAATCCATTTAGGTGTCACACGATAATGTCCACCTAGCGTTAACAGCCATGAATCGTGCAAGTAATATGGAACTGTTGCGCTCACAATAATAGGTCGTGATCCTAATGCCGCTGCTATACCGCTAACATGTACATTACTAAAAATATGCCATTGAATTCGCTGAACAGTAGCGACTATTCCCGCTACTGGAGTCACAAAATAATTCATCGAGAGCACACTGCGTGCAGGCGTCCATAACTTCAGGTGATATGAATTTGAAACCACTTGAGGGGTACTTTCAAAAATACTACTGCCGTACAATCTATAGGTAGTTGCACTACGATAATTAAATCCTACCAAGATATTAGGTTGGGGTTTGAACAAAAAACCAATGTTGCCGCCCACACCAGAGCCATCACATTCATTGCGACTTTCAGTATCTGATGAATCCGGGCCAGGAAACCTAGTAATTGGTTGAAGATGAAGATTTAGAGAGGAAAAATTTATCCCACCGCCCAATGAAAAAAATTCATTTATTTTAACGGCAATACCAGAAACAATATCATAGTCTCTAATCTCATTACCGCCTCTCACGTAACGCAAAATTGAATTGTCATCTTCATTTCTATTTGCAGAATTCGATAACAGAGCCAAACCAAGCGTTATTTTACTAGAAACAGGCAATCCAAAATAAAATGAAGGCGAATAAGTGCGCAAACTTGAGCTTGTGCTGCCTGTCCTGGTCAATCCCGTTTGTGGCTGAAACACACTGCCTGTAAACTGAGTTCGGAAATCACTCACTGATCCAATAGGAATAATTTGGGCATTTTTTAATAACGTTAAAGCAGCAGCGTTGTAATACGTTGCTGTGGCGTCATTCACAACAGCTGTACCAATTGTCGTTTCAATAAATGTGGCGAAACTTGCAGATGAAGATATTAATAAAAATAACAAAATTCCACTTTTTAGAAGCGCCTTATTACTTCGCAAGTTATACCCGCTCCATATTAGTAACACCTTCCCATCGATTCAGCTCTTGCCCATGAATATCAAATAAATTTAAACATCTGTTACGCCCAGGGTAGAATGAGGCTTATTGCGTTGATACATATCATCCATGATAGCTCTCTGGGGTTCAACTAGAATTTGCAATTATGCCTTAATAGACAATACCGCCAATGTTTCAAAATGGCTGGTAAAAGGAAACATATCAAAAATTTGCAGCGACCGTACTTGATACTCCTTTTCAAGCTGCAATAGATCTCGATGCAGCGTCTCTGCATTACAACTGGAATAAAACAGATAGGTCGGTGCCAATCGCATTAGATGAGCAATAATGGAATCATTCAACCCACGTCTCGGTGGGTTTACCATCACTGCATCAAAACAACCTGCTTGTTGATTTTTTAAAAATACTTCAGCATCCATCGCTGAAAAATTAATACCGACACTGTTATTTTTTTCGCGAGCTTTATTAGCATAATGAATAGCTGCATCTGAAATTTCTATGCCTTCGACATTAGCGCAATATTTTGCTGCAAAAAAAGAAAATGCACCTACCCCGCAATAAAGATCGAGAAAGGAAGAAACAGGTAAAACACTAAGTTCTTGTTGAAATTGCCGGTATAGCGCTAGCGCCATAGCAGAATTTGTTTGAAAAAAGCTACGAGGCCCTTGAAAAAGGGTATACTCATCAAAATGATGCGCGATACAATCATTTTCGGTTAACACAATTTCTTCGTCGCCTTCTAATATGGCTTGATGCGTGCTCTGAATATTTGCGGTTACGACTTTAATAATAGGATTAAGCGCTATTAAATCTTCTGTGAGTTTTTTTAAACGCTCTAGTGATTCAGTCGACCGTAAAACAAATCTAAGCAACAGTTCGTCAGCGCTCTCGCTATAGGTAATCAACAGATATTTAAGCTCACCTTTTTTTAAAAACAAATCATAGGGAACAATCTTATGTGTGCTTATTTGTTTTTTTAGCTCGACCAAAACAGCATTAATTGCGGGAGCATGCAAAGGGCAATCTTCGAGTTTTTTAAATTGCATATTTTTATCGTAGAAACCGAACTCAATCTCGCTATGAATCAAAGCAACTGCTAGCTTTGCCTTATTTCGCGTACCATCAGCGCCAGGCTCACAAATCACGGAGCTTTTCATTTTATCGACATGCCCAGGGAATAGGTTTGATAACACCTGCTCTTTCATCTTAATTGACGATGAATAAGCATGCGATAACAAATCACAAGAGAGGCAGTGCTTCTGGACAAAATGATGGCACTTCATGGGAGGAAATCCTCAAATCAATTAAATACGGCTACCGAACTGCGCAAGGTTTAACCACCTTCTTTTTCTGCCTATTGATAGCAGAAAGTGAGCTTACTACTTATAAAAATCTGGTTCCACCCCTAGCGGTGGATTAAATACAGATTTATCATATCTGTGTTACTTCTATTTTTCTGACAAGATGGCCGCAGACCACTATAAATTAGCTAATCGCTGGAGATTCATATGCTTGGAACGACCTGCAATATAGATAAAACAGACCGGATTAATCGCGCTGTTATCGGAGTTATTTTAATTGTAGCTGCGTTGCTGGGAATGGGTAAAGTGTTCTTTGTTATCGTAGGACTAGTGATGCTCATTCAAGGAATGATTGGATGGTGTTCTATTCCTTATTTGCGTTCGCAGTTTAAATCAAAAAACATCCCCTAAAAAGTGTCATTAAGATTAACCGCCTTACATTTAGCAGCAACTTTCAAACTTGAGAATGTTGCTACTAATGGCGTAAATCATCCAAACGGATCAGCATAAATATCATCCATTGCGGCACCTGCAATAAATATTTTTTTTCTACCTGTTTTTACCATTTCTGGATGACCACATAAAAAAACACGCGCCCCTTTAAGGGTGGGTGATTTTTTTAAAGCAACATCTAACACCATGCCATATTCGTGCAAATCAGTTTTTTCATTGGATAAACAAGGGAAATACTGAAATTGCGGGAACTTCTCGCTTAACATTCGCAGCTCTGTTTCTTTATATAAACTTTTCTTTTCAACAACCCCATGGAATAAATAAATGTCAGCCTCATGATTTTGTAATAACGCATCGTGCAAAATGCCATACAGTGGGGATAAACCTGAGCCCGTGCCTATCATCACGATAGGCTGATCTTTTCTATCATTTGTATAAAAACAATCACCCAGAGGACCTGCAATAGACACTTCGTCACCTGATGATAATGTTTGCAACCAAGGACTGATTAAACCACCTGGAATGACTCTTACCTGAAGGGTAAGTGGTTCATTTTTTCCGGGAACACTAGCCAGTGAATAGGTTCTAACATGCTGCGGATCTTTAAATAATTGAATAAATTGCCCAGATCGATAGCTGAACCCTTCAGGATGGGTAAGCTTGATTTCTATTATCTCATCATTCAACGGGGTTACTGATAAAACCGATACGGTATAACGTGAGATCGTATCATTATTTGTAATAACAATATCTTCTGTTGGATAACAAACACAGGGAAGAAAATAACCCATTTCTTGCTCTGTTAACCTTAACCCCTCTTGCGCCTTGGCGGGCAGCTTTCCGGAGGTTGCTTTCATTTTACACGTTTGACATACGCCATTGCGGCAAGATGAACTAATATCCACCCCTGCCGCCTCTAATGCCTCTAGGACGCTTGCATTTTTAGGTATGTCATACTCTTTATCTTGATAAGTGACGATAGCCATTATTTATCGTCCTAACACATCATTACGGGCACCATCTGCGATAGCAACCACGCGAGCGATGTGGTCTTCGGCTACATTCAGCTCTCGCAAAGTGCTTTGTAAATTCTCAATAACAACATCAACATGGCTATCATTAAGCCCTTTTTCTACCAATGCAGCATGCCCTCTTCTCATATCTAAACCAGCGTAATGATTAGGGCCTCCAAAAGCCATTGTGAGAAATGATTTTTGCTTTGCTATTTGGCCTGACATATCAATATCGTCAAAAAAATGACTAATACGATCATCAGATAACACCTTACGATAAAAAATATCGACCGCGGCATTAACAGCTTTAGCTCCACCAATTAACTCAAATAAGCTATCATTAGGCATTATTTATTCTCCAATTTTTTATAACATGTATTTTGAATGAATGTTATATTTGATTAATTCATTTGTCAACCAAGAGGCAATATTGTGCAATTAACTTTACAATCGGATTACTCGCTACGTGTGCTGCTTTACCTAAGCCAAACAAAGAATGAAATGTCTACCATTAATGAAATTTCAGCATTTTATAAAATTTCTAAAAACCATTTAGTAAAAGTTGTTCATAAACTAGCGCAATTAAATTACATTATTAGCGTTCAAGGAAAAGGCGGCGGGATTAAATTAGCTAAAGATCCTGATGATATTAATATTGGCGATGTTATTCGCAAAACCGAACCTAACTTCTATCTAGTCGAATGTTTTAATACAAAAACAAATCAATGCGTCATCACCGATGCTTGCCGCCTAAGAGGCATGTTAAATCAAGGCATGGAGGCATTTTTTAAAGTGCTTGATCAATACACCTTGCAAAGTGGCAGTAAAAATTCTATGGCACAACAAATAATAAATAGCTTGAGCGGTTAATTTATTTTTAATACGCACACCTGTTCACGCCCACTAGTGCCCGCCTCATTGTCCCGCGCCTACGCGCGGGACAATGAGGAATTTTAATTAATCGGACACTAGTGCGTTCCCACCGCACATAAAATTGTATAAGATGCAGCTTGGTCTGTTTAATTGCCTTCAATATTGGAGATTCACACATGCAAGGATTCGCATTCAAATCAACCATAGCGACAACTATATTACTGACTGTTGCCCTTTCCAATTCATTTGCAGCAAGCACGAGCCTTACGTACAAGGCGATGCAAAACCGTGGAAACAATACGACTGCAGCTGGCTGCATGGGCTGTCACCAGGGTGAAACCGAAGCCACACCAGACAATGAAATAGCTAATAATAGTGACGAAACCCAGGCCTCTGCAGATCAAAAGCAATCTTCCACCCAAATAAATGAGTCGGAACGAAAATCGAGCTAAGCTCATGCGGCTAAAAATATGTATTTTAATAGGCTGTGGCTTTTTACATTCTGGCTTGGGATATGCAATAACAGAACAAGCCTTGAAGAGCCACGTTGCATTTTTAAGCTCAGACTTGCTGGAAGGCCGATTAACAGGCAGTAAAGGCGAAAAACTGGCAATGGTTTACGCTGCCAATATATTCCATCGTCTCGGCCTTGAGCCCGCCGGCGATCATGGAACATTTTTCCAGGCATTTGAATTTACATCGGGTGTTTCGCTGGGAAAAAACAATTCATTTACTGTTACCAATAGAAATGGCAATACCCAACATCTCAAATTAGATCAAGACTGGCGCCCGCTTTCATTTTCTAATAATCAATCATTTGAGAATACAGAGCTGATCTTTGCAGGCTACGGCATAAAAGCGCCGGCACTAGCGCATCTTCCTGCTTATAATTCATATGATGGGTTAGATGTTAAAAATAAATGGGTGATTGTTTTCAGATATGCACCGGAAAAGATAACGAACGAAAAACGCCACCAATTGATGCCGTATTCTTCTTTGCGCTATAAAGCATTTACAGCGAAGGAAAAAGGCGCAAAGGGCATCATCTTTGTGAGCGGCCCGAATTCGCATGTAAAAAATGAATTGGCACCACTTTCAATTGATACCTCATTATCAAACTCAGGCATTGTGGCGCTTTCCATTAAAGATGCGGTCGCAAACCAACTGCTAGTCAGTAATGGCTACCCCCTGGGCTCTCTTGAACAATGGCAAAGTAAGCTAGATTCAGGCGAGCAGCTAAGCTTCGTATTAACCAACATCAAAATCGCGGGCCACATTCACATAGAACAAAAAAAGCAACTTGGCCGCAATGTACTGGCAAAGCTTAGCATTAATAAAAACAATGCCCCTATGATCGTTATTGGCGCCCATGCTGATCATTTAGGACGGGGAGAATCAAGTGGCACACGATCAAAAGAGCATGAAATCAATCTCATTCATCACGGCGCTGATGACAATGCATCTGGTGTTGCTGGTGTCTTAGAAGCGGCTAGCACCCTGGAACACTTAAAGGCACAAGGCAAACTCCATGGAAACAAAGATATCTTATTTGCTATATGGTCTGGGGAAGAATTAGGTTTATTGGGGTCTTCTCATTTTGTAAAAAACCTAACAGAAAAATCTGGGAATAAATCACTACGCCCTAGTATTGATACCTACATTAATCTAGATATGATTGGTCGCTTAAGAAAAAATCTTATCCTGCAGGGTGTAGGCTCAAGCGCAAGTTGGCCCGCTCTTATCAAACTAGCCAATCAAACACTAACACTGCCTTTAGTGACGCAAAATGACCCTTATTTACCAACAGATTCCACGTCGTTTTATCTACACGGCATACCCACATTAAATCTTTTTACTGGCTCGCATGACGAATATCACACGCCTCGTGACAAACTAGAGACACTCAATTTCCAAGGCATAGAAAGCATTTCAACATTCTTAGTTGATCTTGCTTTAGCATTAGAATCGTCAAAACTAAATTTAATTGACTATCAGCAAGTGCAAAAAACTAGCCATCAGCGTGGATTTAGAGTTTATCTTGGCACTATTCCAGATTACGCCAGTGTTGACCTTATTGGGGTCAAACTATCTGGCGTAACAAGGAATTCTCCTGCAGAAAAAGCCGGCCTCAAGCAGGAAGACGTGATTGTCGAACTGGCTGGGAAGCAGATTCATGATATTTATGATTATACTTTTGTCCTAAGTGCGCTATCAGTCGGAGATTCTGCTGCGCTGGTTGTTCAACGTGGGCCAAAGAAAGTGCATTTGACGATTGTCCCGCAGTCCCGCGAGTAGCGGTAGGCACTAAGGTGACCTTAAACACATAAGGGGATGCAGATGAATCTGCATTGGTACTTGTATTTGGCACTGTACTTTGGATTCCCCCTACGATATAGCCCAGAACAGTAGACTGACGAATACTATCTAAGTTAATCACGCCATTAGGATATTGCGAGAGATTGTTTGCCAGAAAATAAGCACCTGCACCAAAAAGTAGCGGATTGCCTGGGTTAGTGCCTGTTGATGGAATCACAGGATACTGATTACTCATTAAATGCTGAGTAAAATTCCCGTTTTTATCCATTTTCACGGTGGTTACTTGATTGATAAATGGAATCTCACTATCCGTTTGGAAAGTGCCATTAGAATAAAACCCATATGAAATACCACCAAAGAAGACATGGTACATACTGCTATATTTTCTAGAATATAAGTTTGCGGTTGCACAAACATATTGATTCATGGCTTGTTTAAATGTCGCTGGTAAATTAGGATCAGCCATTACGGGATCGTTAGTGCCATCGATCACCACAGGTACCGTCCAAACACCAGAATCTAGGGTAAACACACCAGAGTAAGCCACGAGGCCATACTGTAGTGTATTGCGATTATTTAACAACACAGGCACAACATTTAAATCGCGACGACGATAATTTTGATTAGGGCTATTTGGTTTTGAATTGTAGATATCAACCGATAGCTGCCCGCCTACATTTTTTATCTGGAATTGTCGAACTTGATCGCTATAGTTACCATTACTATTAGTGGTGTACTGACCATCGAAATTTTGCCCAAAAACAAGTTGCGTCACGTTGCCTAATTTAAACATATCGCCACCCGTAATTTGAAATATCGAGTTGTAAATTTGGCTTATATTCTTAGCAACTGAAAAACTTGGATTACCAGGCTGCATCACCCAGTCAACAATACCTGGTAGATAAATGGATGTTAAAACTGATTTAGTTCCAAAGGTGCCTGTTGCGGTATCAACGCCGTACCCACCAGACATGATAACAGTATCGCCTTCTTGATAACCTTGTGGGCTGGTCACCGTCAATGTATCAATTTGCCTTTGCGTCAAACCAGAACTTGGGTCGTTTAACGAACGCGAGACGGTCACGCCTGTGGTAGGATTTACAACGTAGATACTAGTATTTTGCGTATCGGCTGGAAAGTTATTAGTCAGACCAAACCCGTGCAGACCATTAATACGTCCAGCAATAAACACCCAGAGGCCTTTATAAACGCCAACCATTCCGGAATGGAAACCAACTGGCAATTGGAAGTTTGCTCTTTCAATAACCACTCGGAAGGGTAATCCTGCCTCAGACAACACGGGACTCAATGCATCTGTTTGATTTGGTGCCAGCATCATCGCTGGGAGCTTGTGCATGGATGTTTTAGCAACCGCCGCCCCTATCCCTAGGGTGAAAACACATAAACAAGCAATCGCTTTAAATAAACTTTTCATAAAATCCCTTTAAGCAAATTTGTAATTAAGACCTAAGGTACCTTGTACGATTTTATTTGAAATGCCATAGCTATTATCGACATTGTCATACGTGGTATAGGTGTTTGGTGTAATAACATCTACCTTAAAGCGTGCCGAAATTTTATCGGTAAAGGCATATTCAATACCCGCACCCAACACCGTTCCAAATAAGTTTTTATCAGTATTAAATCCATTAAAAAATGCAATGCTATCTTGATTGGTTGTGCTGCCCGATATATTCGCCCATGACAAACCAGCAGATACAAATAATAACGTTCTATCAGCTGCAATACCGCCCATTAATTCTAATAAGCAAACGGTTTGTAATTCATTTTCAGAGTTCAGTTGGTAAAGTGCAAAAGGAGAGCCGTATTGTTTATTGAATTGAGCATTTGAAAAATTAGCACTGAGCTCTGCTCCATAAACACCGGATACTTGCGCTAGGTCCATTTGACGACGATACCCAAGCTGAACACCACCAGTAAACTTAGGATTTGAAACTTGTTCAATGGTCGTAAAAAAAGAAGCTGCTTGGTTGTCCGTAATATTCATGGTGTGATTCACGGCACCAACATTAAGACCTGTATAAAATCCTGTCCAATTGTGGGCAGTGGCAACTGGCATCACTTCATCTTTCATTAAAGACTGAGCATATACGCTGGAAGAAAGAGCCAAGGTACTCACTAATACTGATAGTGCTAATTTGCTTTGCTTCATTCAAAAATCCTTTTTTGATAATTCACTGATTGGGTACGATAGCCAACTGTTTAAGAAAAAGCAATTTATATAGGCAGCATGACAGCTGCTATTATGCTAATCTGATCTATCAAACAAGGAAGTCATCTTATGAAAAAAAGCCTACTACAAATATGCATATTCATTTCGTTTTGGATATTAAATACCGCTTTCGCTCAAGAAGGAGCTTTTTGTAACACTTACAATACAGCCATCACTAATATGAACGCTATTGATGGCAAAGCCATTACTTACATTAGCCCCCAACCACTGCCCCAACAATCTTTTAAAAACATGCCTAAAATAGCAGATACCTACTGTCCTCCTTGCACGCTGAAAGACCAAACCCTTTGTCAACAACGACCTTGCCAAGAATATAATTTGATGCCAGGGAATATCTATCAAGGAATACAAGCTCGCGGCGATCAATGGATGAAAATGGCTAGTGAGGAAGCGTTAAAATCCGTTCAAAATGGCGGCGGCCCATTTGGTGCAGTCGTTGTGCAAATTGATGATGCATCAGGCAAGGTCATTCGTTATTGGGTCAATAACAATCATGTTAGAGAATGGAATGATCCAACGGCTCATGCTGAGATCACCACTATTCGTACTGCCACTCAAGAATTAGGCGTCGTTGATCTTGGGCATATTGCAAAAAATGAATCGAAATTAGCACAGCCCGGAGAATCATCGCATTGTGTGCTATACAGCAGCGCAGAACCCTGCCCTATGTGTATGGCTGCCACTTATTGGGCTAAGATTCCTAATTTAATCTTTGCAGCGACTCGCTTTGATGCAGCAGCTAAAGGCGACGATTTTTCTGATGAGATGATCTACGATGAATTTAAGCGCCCCTATGCTCAGAGAAAACATATGCATGTTTTACATGCCAATACGAATAACTCATTAAATGCGTTTAATTATTACAAACGAAGTGATGTCAAACGCTATGGCGAAAGTCATTAGAGCTCTAATTCGCTATACTTAGCTTGATTCACTATGCTTCCATTATTCAATACATAGATTAAATCAGCATCGACTATGGTGCTGATTCGGTGAGCGATGACTATTAAGGTGATATTGAGTGATTTTAGATGATTGAATATTAATGCTTGGCTTTTATTGTCTAAAGCAGAGGTTGCTTCATCTAGTAATAAATAAGTTGGGCGACTCGCTAATGCGCGCGCAATTAGTAATTTTTGTTTTTGACCACCGGAAAGGGACTCTCCTGCATTATCAGATATATGTGTATACATTTTCATAGGCATCTTTTGAATATCGTCAAACAAACCAACTTCTTTTGCCAACTGCCAAGCATCATTTAGCGTGATACTTTTATTTGCGGCTATATTTGAGAAAATAGTGCCGGGAAATACATTGGTTGTTTGCAGTACGACACCTATTTTTTGACGCAATAAGGACATGTTCTGCTGTTTAATATCCTGGCCATCTACACAAATACATCCTGCATAATCAGATTCGAGGCCAAGAATAAGCCTAAACAAGGTTGATTTCCCCGCACCTGACGGCCCCATCACACCGACAAAGCAGCCAGGCTGGATACGCATCGTTATATTGTCTAGAATACGTCGGTCACTTTTCTTAAGCGATACATTTGATAGAACGATGTCATGATGATCCGGCTGCTTATTTTCAATATAGTCGATATGTTTAAACTCACGATCAATTACCTCGGCCACCCTCCTCAACCCAGGTAATTGGTGACTGAGTGCTATTACCCCAATGGATATTTTTTCAAACTGCAGTGATAATTGAGCCGCACAAACCATATATTGAAGTTGGTAATAACTCTCCCATGACGAGTTAAAATATAAGTATAAATATAGAATAATCAGCATCAATGCTGGCAAAGCAATATCAACCAACCATAGCTTTATTTCTAATTTAACTGATTTCTCCAAGTGTTGCTTCGCTATTAATAGCTTATAAAGCCATATTTTATGAAACATATTTTCTTTATTAGCAGAACGAATTTTATCAATCTGCAAGAATGCTTCAGTTAAAACAGTCGATACTTCACCTTGTTTTGATAAATAAGATGAGATGAATGCAGAATGGCTAGTAAATGCAAACAACTTTGATGCACCTACAAAAAGGTATATTAACAAATAGCTAATGGAGACTAGGAAATTACAGTACAACATATACATTAGTAAAAATAAACCGCAGGTTAGATTGGTTAACAGCATTATATTAGTTGTCAATACTGTCGATATAGATGACTTATAATCATTGATACGCTGCATACAGGCAGCGGAGGACCATTTTTTTATTGTTTTTAGAGGTGTATAAAGAAAGTGATGCCATAACATAGGCATGATATGAATTTGCAGTTTTTCATTCATTTTCATTAGATAATGCTCATTAAGATATTTCCAAAATGCAAATCCACCGATAAAGGACAGGCAAGAAAAATATAAAATGAAAAACTCATACCCGTTAAAATCATGCAAATGATTAAAAATGTAGCCTGTCAATAAAACCATGCTCAACGAAATGACTGAAAAAAAGGCATTCAACATGGCGGCTTTGAGCAAATCCTTTTTAAACAGTTTAAATACTAAAGCATATAAGCCATATAAATTAACAGGAAACGTTGACTGCACTGACACACATTGCCAGACACTTTTTACTTGCTTAATATCTAATTTATTTTTTAATTTTTGGCCCGGTAATAATGCGACAAACTCTTCTGAATTGTTCAATTGAAGCAGGAGCGGATAAAAGCAATGCTTAAAATCTGATGGCATACAAACAGGTTGGAAAACCAGACCTAGCGATTGCTCATAAAAATGAATTTTGCCAATATTCATGTGATTTATATCAATAGCATCCCAATTTACTGCGTTTTTATACCAATCTGAAATGTGCTTAATGGCAACTACTAGATTATTTGGGGTTGCTGCTTCCTCTAGTGTTTGCATTGCTTGATCAAAAAAGCCATCAGACATTAGCCACCATCCACTTTTACTTCATTTTTCACTAGTGAATAGTATTGGCCCTGCATAGCCATTAATTCTACGTGCGTGCCTTTTTCTACAATAACTCCGTCTTTTAGCACGCAAATTTGATCACAATGTCTTATGGAGGCTAAACGATGGGCAATAAATATAATTGTTTTTTGCAGTCCTCTTAAATTAGCTATTATCTTTTCTTCTGTTTGAGAATCGAGTGCCGAGGTTGCCTCATCCAAAATCAATAGAGGCGTGTTTTGAGCAATTGCTCTCGCTAACTCAATACGTTGTTTCTCTCCACCACTAAAATTTTGACCACACTCTTCAACCTCACTCAGCAAACCTCTATTATCTACCAGATCTTGCAACTCAGCGGCAGTGATAGCTGTTTGAATAGCGTCTTCATTACAAGGCACATCTAAGGTGATATTTTTTAAAATATTGCCTGAAAATAATGACACCTCTTGTGAAACATAAGCACATATTTTTGATAAATCTTCAGCTGAATAACTTAATATATCACCACCTAAAAGGTTAACACTCCCCTCGTGAGCATAATAAAACCCACATAATAATTTTGCGAGGGAAGATTTACCAGAACCGGTATCACCCACGAAGGCAATATGCTCCCCTTGTTTTATTTTCAAATCAATGCCATTAAGGGTAGGTAGTGTATGCACATTATAAAAAAAGCTTACTTTATTTATTTCAATAAAAAATTCAGATTTCTCATAGGTTAACAGGCCAGATTTATTGAAAAATCGACTATCCATTGTGTAATGACAAATATCATCCACCCTTTCATTAGTTGCAACGACAGACTGGCGATCTTTTATTGCGTTAATAATCGATAAAATGCTGCTAGTAAATATAAAATGCAAAGCATAAAAGCTTAACAATCCACCAACTGTTAATATATTGATAGATATTCGATAGGCGCCTAAACATAACAAAGACAGGCTAACCATAAAATAATAAGCATTATTAATCTCCTGCATAATTAGATCGATATTTTTTATTTTAGCTTGAACTAGCAATTCGTTAGAAAATAAGGCATGCCACTTATTGAAAATATCAATCTCCATACCACAAGATTTTATTGTTTCAACATTTCGGATGCTAGTCAGCTTGTAAGAATAAAGTTTTCCATCAGTACTGATGCTAGATTTTTTTAATTCATGATTAATCTTATAAAATTGATGTAATATAACTGTCACTAGAGCAGTCATGCCCATAGAAACGGCTGCTAAGCTAAGATCGATCTTCAGCATCAACAAAAAGCATGCTGCCGCCGACAAAGAACCAAATAAGATAATAAGGCTGTTTTTAAGGGCAACATTAAGCATGGCCTCAAATCTTGTGAATAATGCTATTATTTCACCGCGCTGGTGTAACGAGTAAAAAATAATGGGTAATCGAAATATTTTTGAGAGAATAACTGCGGATTTCTCTAAGCTCACTCGTGAATATAATTTAAATTGTACAAATTTAGATATTGCAGTAGCTGTCATTAATCCTAATGTCAATAAAAGGGTTAAGACTAGAATGCCAGGCAACCAGTCAATAGATTTTTTGATAACAACTTGGTCAATCAAAACTCTGGATAAAATAGAGTTTAAATAGGGAATAATGCTTAATACCAATAAACACAAAAATGAAAAGGTCATCTCTACTTTAAACGCGGAGAATAACCATTTACTAGGCCTACATTCGTCGTCCCGAGCGAACGCGCTGTCATTCCCGCGCAAGCGGGAACCCATCCATAATTTACGCCGGCTGTATGTTTGGGATGGATTCCCGCCTGCGCGGGAATGACAGTGACTTCTAGAGGGACGACCTGGTGTGAATCTGGAAAGAGGTCTATGGCTGTCAATTGTCTGCATATTTTGACATGCTTTTATATCAATAATTACGCCTGTAAATGATTTATCGAACTCATCTCGACTAACAATCCTTCTACCATGTGCAGGATCATTTATTTTTACTAATTCTTCATTTGCCTCACTAATCACTACGTAATGATTGAAATTCCAATAAGCGATGAATGGCTTAGGATAGTGCTTAATATCCTCCCACTCAACCCTATATCCTGCCGCTTTAAATCCATAACTATTTGCCACCTGAATTAATGTCTTAGCACTACAACCATCCCTAGAAACACCACATTTTTCTCTTAATATCGTTAAAGAAACAGGTCGTTTGAAATAAGAAAAAATCATGGCCAACGATGCTATGCCGCATTCTGTATCTGCAAACTGCAATATGACAGGCACTTTTCTTTTATTAACTATGTTAAATAAATTGGATAGGTGACACTTTATTAAAGATAATTTTTGCATTTATGATACATCCTGCTTCTGGATCACTTACTGAATCTTGTTCAAGTGCTATCTTTACAAGAAATGGGGCACCAGATATAAAAAAGTCATCGATGAGATTCATATTTCCCAAGTAGGCATAGGCCAATTGCTTAGAGATAGGATAATTCGATACTGTTAATACTCTACCTTTAATGTAGTTACGATTATATTGAGATTGATTTTTTGGTAATAAATAAGCCTGCATACCCTGAGTTATTTTCTTACCTTGTACATGATCAACAAAAATTAAAGCTTGTAAATCGGTATTGATATGACTCATTTGCATACTAGATTGGGTCTTAGCTAATAAAAGCTTATCAGGGCCATCGACATCCTCTTGCGCTATTAAATAATCTTTTTCTGCTTTAAGCAGCTCGTCTAATGTTAGATAGTGCTTTTCATACATAAGCTTCTTTTTCTTATACAACTCTTCCAGCCGCGCAGCCATACCTAACCTGCCATTAACTAATTGATTTATGATGTGTTCTGACTTTTTAATATCCGTGCCAGTTAAAAGAATTCCGCTTCCTTCTACGGACAAATAAACCCTACCAAATAAGCCCCATAGTAGAATGGCCAACAAGATCAATACGACCACAACAATCCCCCACCAATCAGAAGGATTTACTACCTTAAGTGTTTTCTGAAGGTCTTCTACCGCATTGAGATGCTTGATAGCATTTTCTCTAAATAGACCATTCACGTCTTTAGGAGGCAGATGCATGACTTTTTGCCAACCATTGTGACCATGATGAATAATCGCGGTCAGTATATTGTTTGCCGCTAATATTTTTTAAAATAGCATAAGATAAATTATGATTATTTGGTTGCTGCTGTTTAAGCTCTGCTAGCAATTTCTCGCCAAAATAATGAATAATCTCTGGCGTGGCTTTGGGCCTGCTAGATAAGCCAAGCAATATCAGCATCCCCTTATTTCTGTCTGTACTTAACGGAAAATCTAGAATATTGGCTATCTGACTAAATGTAAGATTGATATTTTTGTTATTTAATAACACCATTCCTAATACACGCATGACGTTGTTTCTGACATTGGCATCAGCATCGTATATAGATGGCAATAATATACTGACTAATTCATCAGCATTTTTTATGTGTGCCATTAAGAAAGCGGCCGCCGCTCTTTTTTGACTATCTTTATCTTCTTTTAATATAGTCATTAATTCAAACTTGTCTTTCTCTACAAAACGATTAAATATCGCTTCATATTTTTTAAATGGCTCAAGATCAAAACCAAATAGGCAATGATAGGCAGGACAAGATTGATAGATGGGGAATTTCTTTTCGCGGTAAAAAAAAGAAAAGCCTTTCTTTTCATATTCTAGCCACATATCTATTAAATGATCTGGATCTTTAATTGTTTTGACGGGCTTTTTAAGAAAGTATGGTTGTTTAGACGCATTGCTGGCCTCTATCACATCAATAGTTACGTAAGTATTGCTATCACCAGGGTAAATAATCGGTGAAATATGCACAAAACCAAGCTTATTTTCCTGCTTTATGTCATGTACCAGGTTAGTCAGTAAATAACTCATTAGTATATTATTGCTAGCTGAATTTAAGCCTGCATTAGACTGCATGATAGCTGCTATTTTTTTAAATTCTTGAAGGTGTTTTTTCTTAATTTCAGCAGCAGAGACCGTTGCAGATCCATGGATATCGATAATCGGTGATACATCACCATGGTTATTTTTATAAATATATCCAATTGAAACGAGTAGCATGGTAAAAATCGCTATTTTAAGTACTTTGTTTATTTTCATTACTGTCATTGATAGATGCCTGACTGGGTTATTGGTATGTCTTGTATAGCTGCAATAGATTGAGATCCTTCGCTACGCTCGGGATGACAGTTAAAAGTCTGATAATTTTAAATTGCTATCAGTTTTATGAGCTCCTTTGCTTTCAAGTAAAAAGTCTATGAATGCCTGCAACATCTTAATATCTGGATTAACCTCTTCTATCCATAAAAATTGCCCCTGCTCATTTACTTCTAAAAAATAATACTCATTATCTGGCGTTGCAATAAAATCAAAGCAGCCAAATACAATATTAAATTGCTGCATTAGTAACCTACAGTGTTGATCTAATTCTTTGGGTAAGTCCACTCTTTCAAGCTTCAGCTCCTTGGTAGGGGCGGATCGCCAATCTAACCTAGCCAAATCATGCTCTTGCGAATGAATTTTGACGGCAATATATTTCTGCCCAAAATACGTTACTCTCAGCTCATATTGTTTTTCAATTTTTTCTTGAAATATACCTGGAACACTTTGCAATAAATAATCGCTAGGTAAATCTGCATAGGTAATAGGTGTTGTATAAGTTAAATTTATTTGGTTACCTGCGAGCCAAGTCATAGGATAAAGTGATTTATAAACAACTTTTTGGCTATTAGATCTTATATAATCTTTAATAATAGATGGATCATTAGAAATCAAGGTATTGGGGATATTCATTCCTATCTTATTTGCGATCTTAAGCTGCAATAGCTTTGAATTCACTCTAGCTACGGAATTAGGCGGATTTATCCAAAGTGCATCTGGCAATATGATTTGCCAAAGCGTTTGAAAAAATAGCTGGTTTTCTTTTTTAGCATTTTCAATATCATCTGGATGTAACATGTCTGGTAATTTGGGATGAGCAGGCCTTCGATACCAAACAATATCATACTGAGGATTATATACTTGATAATTATCTAAATTGGCCACCCATGTAATGTCATGATTGATGATAGATAAAGCATGCGTTTGTTTCATTGGGAAATCTGCTGTATACCAAAGGTCGGCCTCATGGCCTATGCTCTCTAATGCTTTTTTGACATAAATAGCGTGTGTATCTTCTAATACAGTTGGAATAAGAACTTTCACTAAAATAATTCCTTCTATAATTAAGCCCCTCCAGGTGATGGAGGGGCTTAATTTTATAAATCTATATTTACATCTGCATTCACATCAGTACCACCTTGTGGGCTATAGGTAGCATTAGCGGTCGCGACAGAGGTGCCGCTAGCGGAAATACCTTCTAGTTCATCGGTGGTTAGTTCTTTGGATAGGTTGTATGGCAAGATTCTTTCGTTACTCATGTAATATTCCTTAAATTGATTTAGTTTTTTTGTGTTGATATCGAACGAGGCTATTATTGAAGAGTTTAAATAAAGCAGCAATATGGAGGAAATACAGTAGGGTTTAAGCTAAATTAATCACACTGGCTTTAAGAGCAATACAAATTGCATGGGCTGCATTTTTAGCACCCAATTTTTTCTTGATATTACTCATGTAAGCCTCGACTGTTCTTGGCTCCAACCCTACTATTCTGGCAATTTCTTTGGCTGTAAAGCCATAGGCAGTATGATTAATAATTTCGATTTCTCTAAGACTTAATTTTCGCATAAATATATCCATTTTATTTGAAAGGAAAGATTTTGGTTATGTTGGTGAAGCAAGGGGAGTTAAAACGGAAGGAGCAGAAACCAGAGTGTATATTAACTTAATGAAAATATACACTCTATTTCAGTTAAAATTAACGAGCTTTGTTGCTAGGACTTGCTGCTACGCCTCTATCTGGCGCTCTCATCACATCCCAGTGATTACCCCTATGCTTTAAAGAAATAGTGGGATATTGATCCAATTTTTCATTAAATTTATCCAGCTGAGGGAAAATTTTTCGATAAAGGTGGAGTAATTCCGCTGTAGGCCTGGGATCTCGTCTTAGAACTTCACCATCCGCCCTTCTCGCATAAATACCCAAGACAATTAATTCATTATCAAAAGGTGAAATGTCTGAATTTTGGATATTATCTATAATAACACCGATTGCCTTAACTCGATCTTGCAGCTGAGAAGCAGTTAATGCAATTGGGATAGCGTTAGCTTCAGAGGATACTCGAGTCACGCCCAACTCTATTAATTGGTTTTTTTCCATTTCAGATAATTTCACATTAACCATAGATAATTTAGCTGCATACAAGTGAGAAACAGGCACATCATTAGATCCGGCAATATTTACATTCACATCAAAATAATTAGCCAACTCGGCAAGCTCCAAATCACCAGCCCATTTCGCATTTCCTTTCATTTCAGTCAGAAATAAATCATACCCTTCGTTCTGCCACCATGCTATTAGACTGTCTTTACTGAGATATTTTTCTCCAAATTTATCTTTAATAAATTGATGCTGTAAGAAAATATCGTCATCAAAACTTGTCTTGTTCTTATCCAGCTTATCTAAATAACTTCTATATTGATCGCAAGCCACGAAAAGTGGTATTTGTAATTCAAATTTATTGATGGCTGAATGTGTATATGCCAAGGCAATAGCCCTTTCTCTGAGCACTGCTGCCATTCTTTTTTGAAATGCATCAGGATCTGTCAATGCAAAAATGTCATTATTTTTTTCTATAAAATCTTTTAATGTTCTAGAAACAGGTAACCCGCTCTGTTTAATTTCGAGCAATCCCAATGCAAAGGAATTAAATAAACAGTTTCCGTCGGGTAAAGATTGAGCCTCGTGTTTGGAAGATGGGCTGGGAACAACTGGTGATACTGTCGAAACTGGTTGTTCGTGTGTAGGTGTTGAGAGTTTTGGTGAACTAGATGCAGTCGATGTTGAGGGGCTAGAAGCAACAGGCACAATGGGCTCAACGGGATTAGGTTCAGGTTTCTGTTTAGGCACAGCCACCTTTGGAGTAACAGACTTACTCACTCTAACCTCTACCTTACCAGCCCCGTCAACCGCACAAATTGTATAGCTAATATCCAGCTTATCTTTCAATTTTTCTGCAGCATCAACAAAAAACTGATGCGCCGCTTTATCTTTAGGCTTAATCTCCATTTCCTGCCCTGGATTTGTCTCCATGTAAGCTTTCATCATGGCAAATGCGATTTCAACTGTCATTGTATTGGCTGTTATTTTATCTTGACTGACAGTAAAACTACCTTGAGATTGGCTCTGGCCTTGTTTAAACAGCTCCACTTTTATATGGGTTGATTTTGCAGCAATAGCAGCATCATCAAACTTAAGCTCGTACGTGGCGCCACCTATTTGAATATTCTTTTTAATATTAGATATGGCATCAACAAAATTAACGGCTTTTGATTGCTGTGGAGTAGGAGCAACAGCAGAAGTGGTTGGATAATTGTTAGTAGCTGTTAAGACTTTTGCTTGCGTTGATAAATTCTTTTGTACGGATGTAGATATATCTACAAATATCTTTTCTGGAGGATAATCTTGCATCCATCCATCTATAGTATCCGCAATATGTTTCCGATCTTCTTCTGAACACGTATCGTCATTTGTAATAATACTCACTCTTACAGAACCCAAATTGACCATTACCTTAGATACTTCAGATGAATCCCATTTTTCTCTGGAAAAAAAATGACGAGCATCATCAAGCTGAACATCCCTGACCTCACGCGTGTCATCTTTTAAAGCTGAGACTGGAAATAGCCTAATTTTTGATTTTAAATTTTTAAACACATCTTTTTCTAATTGCTCTTGTATTACTTTTCTAAAATCTACTTGCGCATCTGAGTAAGTGTAAAGAATACCCCAGGTTTTGGTTGGATTATCCTCTGAAAGCTTATCTAGTGCTAAAAGGTAGAGATATACCTGTTCTTTAGTATAAGGAAAACCATCCTCAACAGTCTTAGATGTGCCACCAATCTTCAAATTAATGATTGAGCTTGATACTTTTTGAGATACAGATTGTGGGCGCATTTCAAATTCCTACTGCTAAATTTATGTTATTTCAATTATACAACTCAATACTTATTATAACCTGATGGACATTAGCAATATATACGCATTAAAAAATATCAAATTAATCATAGTCATACCTGGTATTTTTTGATCGCTTGACCCTTATGATGACTATCCATATACTTCTGAAAATTAATTCGCAAGTGAGAAATGTATGGCTAGCCCTCGTAAAAGCTCCACTGAAATCATAAGCGACGCATTGAAATATGAAAAATTAGCTAATAATCAAAAAGATACCACCGAAGCTAAGTGGGATGCCATTTTAAAAATAGAATCTCACATCCAAATGATTGCGATCGCACTTAAATCATTATTAGGTAAGCTATCTGCACTTTTAAATGATATAGAAACAAAACAATCAGAATTAGCCTCTGCTAAAACCAATAAAGATAAACTGGCTATAAAGAAACTCATTCCCGAGCTGCAAGCTCTTGAAATTGAAAAAATCAACTTATCTCGGAAGGTGCAAGAACTTAAGCTTGAAATCATTGCGGCACAAGAAAAAATTCGTCCTCCTGCACCAAAAAAACCTCAAACTGATATTACTGCCTCCCTTAGCGTTGTCGAACTCATCATTCAACAAGATCAAGAAAAACTAAGAAAAAAATTGACACATAATCCTAAAAAGCCAGTTAATACTGATGAAGATTTGCCTGTTGATAGCGAACATCCACAAGCTAAACAAACCAAACGCTGCACTATTCTATAAAGGCAACATATGATTATTTACCCATCAAACCCAGAACAATCGGAACTAGGTAAAAAATCAGAGTATGGTACAAGCTATAATCCTGAAAAAATTTTTCCGATTGCTCGCAAACTGAAGCGTGACGAAATAGGCATTTCTGACGATTTACCTTTTTTTGGTTTTGATTTATGGAATCATTACGAAGTCTCGTGGTTAAATGACAAAGGAAAGCCCATTGTTGCTGTTGCAGAAATTAGCTACAACTGCTGTACTCCTTTTATTATTGAATCTAAATCAATGAAGCTTTATTTTAATTCGTTTAATAACTCTAAATTTAAAGATATCACTGACGTTGAAAAACGAATTAAAACAGATTTAGAGTCAAGACTAGGTGGTGAAGTTAACCTTAAAATCACACCACTTCAAAATCTAAAAGATGATAAGTTAGTTGCTAACTTTCAAGGCACCTGTATTGATGACTTAGATGTTGAGTGCTTTACGTACTTAGTAGACGCTGAATTTTTAACAACTAAAAATGATGTCGTTGAAGAAACACTTTATTCGAACCTATTAAAATCTAATTGCCTTGTGACCAATCAGCCAGATTGGGCAAGTGTGCAAATCCATTATAAAGGTAAGCAAATCGATCATACGGGTTTATTACGCTACCTAGTCTCATTTAGAAACCATAATGAATTTCATGAGCAATGTATTGAGCGCATTTTTGTGGATATTATGAAGTATTGTCAGCCAGAAGAATTGACGGTTTATGGACGATATACACGCAGAGGCGGATTGGATATTAATCCTTACCGATCTACGCAAGCTGATTTTCCGGACTTTATTAATTTTAGATTGGTAAGGCAATAAGGGACGGCTGTCATACCTGCGCGGGCGGGTACCCATCCAGAACATTCCCAGAGCTTTATATTTAAACTGTATTTATTGCTACTTCATCTTTCTATCAGGATGGGTGCCCGCCTGCGCGGGCATGACAGTTTTTATCAGTTGATTTAGTGACGATAACCACCTACCCCAGCTCTATATCCATTATGCTGATAAACCCGATTACCACCATGTTGATAGCCTCTATTATACTGGTTAGGATAGGTTCGATACCCATGACGATACCGCTGTGGATAACGCTTATACTGCTTATTGTTATAACTATTCACTCGATTATTATATTGCGAATTATAACGCTGATTGAATTGTTGATTATGATAATTGACAGAACTAACGTAAGCTTGTGCCGTCCCCATCCATATAAATAATGGCAGAACCAACAACATGACTTTGATAAATACCGACTTCATTTGTCATCCTCCTTATAATTGTTATTCTGAACCCGACCCATTCACACTGTATTGAAAAACTCTCAAATGAAATAAAGGCAAAGCGGCATATAAATGCTCGAAAATATCTGCCTGAATATTTTCATATTCGATAGAATCCGTTTTGTTAGTAAAGCAACTAATCTCTAAAGGCAAACCCGCAGATGTTGCCTGTAGCTGACGAATAATTATCTTCATATCTTTATGCACGCCAAGATGCTGATGTAAATACGCCTCTATGTAATATCTAAATAAGCTTAAATTAATAATCTGCTTTTCAGATTTTACTAATTGCTTAACTTTATCTTTGATGAGATCTATTCTTCCATACTGTTGCAACATGCCTGAATCACAGACTTTAATGCTGTTTAAATCAATCAAAATAGATCGCTTAATACGGCGACCGCCTGCTTCTTGCATCCCGCGCCAGTTTTTAATACCTGATGTTAATAAGGCATAACTAGGAATAGTAACGATGGTTTTATCAGAGTTTTGAACTTTTACGGTATTAAGAGAAATTTCTAATACTTCACCATCTGCACCAAATCCAGGCATCTCTATCCAATCACCAATTCTTACCATATCGTATGCAGCTAATTGCACACTAGCCACAAAGCCTAAAATAGAATCTTTAAATATTAAAACAATAATGGCAGTTGCTGCACCTATCCCGGTAAAGAAATAAGCCGGTGATTGCTCAAATAAAACGGAGACGCACAAAATACCTGTCACAATAAACAATAGGATTTTGACAACTTGCAAATAACTCTTGATAGGACGCTGTTTAGCAATCTTACGTCGTTCATAACGCTCATTAACGCAATTTAATAAGGCCGATAATACTAAAGCGACACCTATCATAATGTAAATAAACGTCAGGCTACTGACGAGATCAGCTAAATAAAGTTTAAAATGCGGATACTCTATATTAAAGAGATAGGCAAAATGATAAATAATAAAAGCAGGGATTAAATATGCAATGCGATAAAAGACATGATGTTTAAATAACATATTCCATAAACTAGAATTCTTTCTGCCTATGGTTTTATTTAGAAAATGGATGAATACGTATTTTGCAAAATAATGACTAAAGGCAACAATCAAGAAGCTGCCCACCCCAACTAGGAATACGATTAGCACTAAATAACCATATCCGTCTAACTGTCCCGAATTAATCCCAGTCATCGTTTATCCAACTGATAGCGTCTATTTATACTAGTATACCCCGTTAGCAGCGGTCCCGGGTGGCAATAAAAGGACGATTGCCATCTAAGTGATTAAATAGTAAACTATTTGTACCGTATTGTGACTAAAATTATAAAAATAGGTATTCATTGTGCAAAGAGTAAAATTTTTTGATAGCGAAGAAACTACGATAGAAAGACAGGATAAAACACTCTCTTTATCAGAAGTACTTTCAGCCTGCTCAAAAATAGATCAGATAGACATCGACCTTAAAGAAATAGAAACCTGCCTAAAAAACGGTACGCGGCCCTACCTCACCAAAGAAGTGATAGAACAATTAACTAAAGGCCCCTTACGCTACTCACCTGGCAAAATAATTGGGCTATTAGACCTATTACTAAAATACGGCCTCGATATGAATAACCCTTGGTATAATGGCCTATTCATATTTGAAAAAAATATTCTCGCGTATAAAGATACCATACTGTTCCGTCTACTATTAGAATATGGATTAACTATTCGGTCACTTGAACAAGGAAAAGTTGAAGCGCTAGTCGCAACGCTCTCTGAGAACGCAACCACCTCACTAGATCATTACGTATTAGCTATTTTGCAATATCAATACCATCCAAAATGGATTTTACCGATTGAAGCGGCGCTAGAGAAAGCGGTAGATAGCATGTATGAATACGCTTATCTCAGAAGCATACGTCTTTCATTGACCAAGAATCATTATTCAACAAGCAATATTGAGATGTGGCTAGAAAAAGCATTAGAGCG
Organism: Gammaproteobacteria bacterium; assembly: GCA_049294295.1. GTDB lineage: Bacteria > Pseudomonadota > Gammaproteobacteria > DSM-16500 > DSM-16500 > Aquicella. The sequence goes on from JBAQCP010000158.1 coordinate 31,607, forward strand.
AATTGAATTAATTAAGGATTACGCTGATGGCACAACGCTATTCCCTATTTATCATCTACTCATTTTGACTTTGGATGAACTTAATCAGCAAGTAGTTCATGAAAAATTAGGTGATTTAATTATAAAAGGTATTATGCTTTTAAATCAGCATTTACCTACAGCAATGTGGCTGCCTGCAGAGACTAAGCTTAAAATGGAAAACTTAAATTTAAATCCGCTGCCGTCATTGCAAATTATGGCTGTCATTCCTGCGCAGGCGGGAATGACAGCTTGCAAAGACAGCAATGGCTAACACACTACCCTTTCAATTAAATCCTGGTAAGATAACCACATGAATCGTATCCCTTCGCTACTAAGCAAAACCAAACTCATGCGTGGCTATCGCTGTATGAAAGCTATTTACTTAACGACCCATCAACCTAAACTCGAAGCGCCTATTACACCTCAATTACAAGCCTTGTTTGATCAAGGTAATCAAGTGGGTGAAAAAGCCCGGACTTTTTTTCCAGGTGGCGTGTTAATTGATAATGTACCGTGGGACTTCACAGGTGCGTTGGCAAAAACAAGATCCTTAATTGCTGCCGGCACACCCCTCATTTATGAAGCCGCTTTTGAGTATATGGGTTGTTATGCGAGAGCTGACATTATTCGTTATTCACCTGAGTCTGGTCGTTGGCAAATATTTGAAGTGAAATCGTCAACCAAAGTGAAACCAGAACAAATTGATGATGTTGGTCTACAAGCGTGGATCATGGCCAAAAGTGGTCTGCCTATTGAAAGCATTCATATCATGCATTTAAATACAGCTTGTCGTTATCCTGATTTGAGTAATTTATTTAGCACGCAAGAGGTGACTGAAGAAGTTAGAAATACTTATCTTTCTATCAAGCCTAAAGTGAAAGAAATATTTGATACTATTCGTCAACCCAATGTACCGGCTACTGATATTGGCCCTTACTGCCAAGCACCTACTGAATGCGGTTTTATGGCGCATTGTTGGGGCGAGAAAAATCTGCCAACACCGAATGTTTTTAATTTGCCGGGGATTCGTGATCGTAAATGGGAACTGTATAACGAAAGTATTATCGCCTTAGATGACACAAGACTGAGCGATTTAACCGAATTGCAGCAACGTGTGATTGATACCTATAAATCTCAGCAACGGTTTATTGATAAAGAAGCCATTAAACGTGAAATGACCAGCTGGCAGTTTCCGTTGATATTCCTAGATTTTGAAACGATTAATCCGGCGATTCCGCGTTATGATCAAACTGGGCCGTTTCAGCAAGTTCCTTTTCAATTTAGCGTGCATAAGTGGTCGCATCCTAATGCTGAATTAACACATACAGCTTATTTGCATGATACGCGAGATGATCCGCGTCCTGCATTAATTCCTGCACTGTTAGAAGCTTGTGAGAAGGAAGGATCAATTGTTGCATACTTTGGTCAATTTGAAGCATCGCGAATTCAGGAAATGGCGGTGTATTCGCCTGTGCATGCTGATGCGTTAAATGCGTTGGTGGAACGGATTGTTGATCCTTTGCCGATTATTCGTGAAAGTGTTTATGACAATGCATTTGCAGGTAGTTTCAGCTTGAAAAAAGTAGCGCCTGCGTTGTTGGGTGATGCGCATAGCTATGAGGATATGCTGGTTGGTGATGGCGGAGCCGCACAGCGTGCGTTTGAAGAATTGATTTCGGATAAAACGCCTGGGGGTAGGAAAGAGGTTATTCGATTAGCGATGCTTGAGTATTGCGAAAAAGATACGCTGGTGATGGTTGAGTTGGCGAAGTGGTTGTTTAAGGAAATTGGTTAGAGTAGAGCGCTATGGCACAAAACTGTCATGCCCGCGCAGGCGCACTAGTGTCCGGTTAAACGGTATAGTAGCGTAGCC
>JBAQCP010000159.1:0-3285 GCA_049294295.1 Gammaproteobacteria bacterium
GGGTTTATTTGCACAGGCCAACAAACCCGGATTCCGCTACGCTCCATCCAGGCTACACCTTTCAGCTTAGGCATAGTGAATCACCCTATTTCTGTGCTATTATTGCCCGCATTAAACTAAGCAGAAAACAACGCAATGACGCCACTCCATTATTACCAAGAGCAATGCAGGCTAGGCTTGATCGTTGAGGATCAAAACCAGCTAATCGCTATGCGGCAGCTGGATGAAATCTATCAACAGTTGCTCAAAGAGCATGAAGCACGTGCGCAATTTTTTGCCTTTTTGCGCAAGCCTAAAATAGTGCAAGGTTTATACATGTGGGGTGGTGTCGGGATAGGCAAAACCTACATGATGGATTGCTTTTATCAATGCCTGCCTTTCCCTGAAAAAATGCGCATGCATTTTCATCAGTTTATGAAGTTTATACATGCTGAGTTGAAAGTGCATCAAGGTGAAAAAGATCCTTTAATACATATTGCAGAACAATTAGCTAAAAAAACACTCGTCTTGTGTTTCGACGAATTTTTTGTAACAGACATTACCGATGCCATGATTTTAGGCCGTCTGTTACGCGAGCTATTTGCTAGGGGAGTTTGTCTCATCGCAACCTCCAATGTGATGCCTGATGATCTCTACAAAAATGGGTTGCAGCGTCAGCAATTTATACCCGCTATCAAAATGCTAAAAGAAGTGACGACTATTATCCATTTGCCAACCTCTGTGGACTATCGTTTAAGGCATTTAAAAGATGCAGGTGTTTTTCATGCACCGTATAATGATGAAACGCATGCAACGATGGAAAAAAGTTTTTCTATTTTGGCGCAAGGTAAAATTTCTGATAATCATCCTATCGAAATTTGCGGTCGCTTAATCTCTATCAAAAAACAAGCTAACAATGTCGTTTGGTTTGATTTTAATGTGATTTGCGGTGTACCAAGAAGTCAGCTAGATTATTTAGCGATAGCAGAAAAATACAAAACTGTTTTTATTAGCGGAATACCCGTTATTCCACCCAATGCACGCGATACTATCTCTTTATTTATTCGTTTAGTCGATGTTTTTTACGACATGCGAGTACGCTTAGTTTGTTCAGCAGCAACCTCTGTCGGTGAAATTTACAGCGAAGGATATATGCTTTCAGATTATACAAGAACAAGATCACGTTTGTCTGAAATGCAATCAGAAGATTATTTTATCGATGGCTTAGAGTGATAGCGATATTGTAAATTGGAGAACAAGTAGTATAATTCAGGAATGGCAGGTATTGATCGAAGCCCTACAAGCAAAGTCCGAGGAAGTCAGAAAGCTAGTGTGGTGTGCACGCCTTGCGAGAGGAAGCCTGAAGCATTACTGAGACGTCCACTTATCATTCTCGGGCCTTCGATCAATCCTGCCGCCTAATTCAAAAAAAACCGCAGATGCTTATGCAACTGCGGTTTTTTTGTTTCTATAACAATCTTAAAGTGCAGAAGCTGGGCAAGTATAAGCATTACCTGTATTGGTAATGTTTGTTTGTGCAGAACTGCTAGAACCGCCAATAGCATTTCTATCACCTGCTAGTGCGCCAGATCCTGTGATGCCTGCACGTGAGGTGATTAGCTGCACGTAGTTTGCACCCATCTTGGACGCCTGATTTCTCATATCATTCATCGCACCTTTTTCAAGGTCAACATTTGATGTAAATCCACCGGTAAAGGAGTTGCCTTGATTCCCAAAGATTTGGCCTACAAATTTACAGCCTTTAGGAGCTTGATTAGGCGTTACTAAAACATGACTAGCTTGTGGGTCTAAAGGTATAGCAGAACAGCCTGCAACAATAAAGCTAATGCCCATTAATGATATTATTCTTTTCATTTATATATATCTCATCAAGAGTTAATGTGTGCTTATCCTAACCACTGCACTGTTCAAATTCAACTCCTCTTTTTGCTAATATTTTCAACATGTAAGGGTTTAATCCACTTCCACACAGCTTGCTCAACACCTTATCCACAGAAACTGTGGGTAACTTTTTAATAGTTGATAATAGGTTTACATATAAATAATTATTAATATTCAATAAGTTACTCGGTATTTTGATGTTGGTTGGGTCATATTTTGCCCTTAATCATGGTAAAATGTACTTATACTAATCGGGTTCTAACTGGCATAGGAGTGACGACAATGAGTACTGTAACGACTGGAACAGAAGTGTGCAGAACAACATCAAAACATGGAAAAAGATGTTTCTCTTGGTCTGCTGTTATTGTGGGTGCGTTAGTGGCAATCGGTATTAGCTTTTTGCTTAATATGTTTAGTGTGGCAATAGGCTTAACCGCATTTGCTCATACAGATAGCGCTACTACATTAGCAGTGGGTGGTTTTATTGGAATGGTAATAGTCGCTATTGTGTCGATGGGGTTTGGCGGTTGGGTAGCAGGCCACATGGGTGCAAGTAAAGCCTATTGTCATGATGGCGTTTATAGCTGTAATTATGGTGCCCTGTACGGGTTTACTGCTTGGTGCTTAGCACTAGTATTTGCTGTCTTTATGTCAGCTCATATGGGTAGTTTCGTTGCAACATCAACTGCGATGTTAAGCGGCCCTGTTGCTGTGCAAGGAGTAGCTAATAGTGTAGATAAAAAAGCGCCAACGGTAGTGACAGTACAAAAATCTGAAGAGTCAACTAAAGTAACAGCTAATGTCAATGTAGAGGATGCTGCAAAAGCCGCCGCAATGACGACGTTTATGGCTTTCTTCTTGTTCTTCATTGGTGCATTATCCGCAGCGATTTTTGGCCATTTTGCATATGCATGCTGCTGCAAAAGATGTGAAAAAGATGTACCACCCTATAAAGTTTAAGATCCATTATTAAGAATGGGGGAGCATTGCTCCCCTTGTTTTTGGAGGATAGTGTGATGGATATAAAAAAAGAAACAGAGAAAGCTAAAGAAAAAGAAAAAAAAGAACAAGATGATGCAGTTGATGAAGCATCAAGAGAATCTTTTCCTGCTAGTGATGCACCGGCTTGGATTAGCTCTGATAAAAAAGAGTAATTTAGTTGGCATCGATCAATGATCTGTTCTAACTATCTATTTCTTTAACTGCTTATTTGAAAGCTTAATACTAGATCAAATAAATCAGTTTTCTCTTTTGACATCTCAAATAGCGTGCCATATGGGGAGTGTCAGCTCTAGTGTGTAAATAGCCATAAATCCAGTATCATTATTGGGTCTGAAAGAACCAATGAAGGTACTAACCAATAAGGATGAACCTATGGCTATTACAAATGATATTTTAGATGAA
>JBAQCP010000160.1:0-3473 GCA_049294295.1 Gammaproteobacteria bacterium
GGGCTACGCTACTCGCAATGACGGCCATCTGCGTAACGTGAATTAATTACGTCTTCACTTCTTGAATTCGTCCACCGCTGCCAGAAGAAAATGGCTGTGGCAGGTTCTTAATATAATGAATCAATAACGTTAAATCTTTTTCCACTTCATTTATTATCTTACCGCGTCGCATCACCGTAAATCCATCGCCGCCATGAGCTAAAAAATCGTTAGTTGCAACGGTATATACTTTGTCTCTTTGTAAAAGCTGCCCATCATGATAAATAGTAACAATTCTGCTACCTATCGGCTTAGTGACGTCATAGCGATAACTTAACCCTGAGACTTGTAAAAATATCATATTATTAGGCGTCCACTGCTGCTCTAACAACTCGTAAATATCCTGGCCAGTTAATGATATTTTTAAAACTAAATTACCAAAGGGTTGAATAGCATATAAGCTACCGTAAGTGACATTACCAGCATATAAATTTGCACGGAGGCCGCCAGGATTCATCAACGCAATATCAGTACCTGCTTCTTCACGCATCGCATCAGCAACAAAGTCACCTAAACTAGATTCACCACCCGAATTTACTTTTTTAATTAAATCGGTTTGCAACACACCGACTGGATCTTTAATCATCGGTGCGACTTTTTCTTCTGCTAATTTAGTGATTTTGGTCGCAGGAAGATTGACAGTCGTTTCTGGACATTCATCTGCGTAAGTTGTAATGATGCGAGCAGATTTACTCAATACAGCTTTCGCGTGTTTATCGACAGCGAGCGTTACTTCTGCAAAACTTGCGCTATAACTATTTGCTTCAGTCACTAATATTTTTTTACCATGATGATTAGGTAAAAAAGCATTCATAAATGCATGGGTGTGGCCTGACATCACCACATCAACGTTATCATCAAATTGCTTGATGACATCTACTATCTTACCTTCAACCGCTGAACTTTCATGCGTGCTGCCTTCATAAGGCTCTTGCTTACCACCTTGATGTATAATGACAATCACTACATCGGCGCCTTTAGCTTTTACTTCAGTCGCATAATGATTAATTGTTTTTGCTTCATCTAAAAATGCCATGCCCTTCAAGCTACTAGGTGTAATCACCTCATTTGCATCTTTCAAAATAGCGCCTATGAAGGCAATAGTAATGCCATTGGTTTTTTTAATGACGTAAGGTGGAAAAAGAGGCTCACCTGTTTTTGCATCAACAATGTTGGCAGAAACATGCGGGTAAGAAGCGCCAGGATAGCGAGGCAAATTAATCCAATTATTGACAGGTGGTTTATCTGAACCATAAATTTTTTCTAATAATGCTTTTTGACCTTTATCAAATTCATGGTTTCCAATAGTTGCCACCATATTGCATTGCGGATTCATTCTAGCGTCTGCACTACATTCTTTATTGGCTAAAGAGTTTAAAAAAAGAATAGTCGGCTCATCATTTAATAAACCAGATGCTGGCGGTGAAGCGCTGATTTGATCACCCATTAATGCGATTAAATTGCTATTTTCATAGCCTTGTTGAGCTTTTTTAATAAAAGCTGCCAAGATAGGGGCGCTCCCTACTGCTCTATTATTAAGCTTAACGCCTTCACTAATCTGACCGTGAAAGTCATTAATTCCTAACACTTTGATAATGACTGGCTCTTCTATTAGGGGTTGGCTGTAAACAGGTGAAAATAAGCCTATGATTAAGCAGGTAATTATTTTGAAAAAAGCAGATTTTTTTATAATAAGCATTATTTTTATCAGCAGTTTATTGAATGGATAAGAATACTAACAAGGTTAGTAATGAGATGTCAAAAATTGTCATTTTCATATTCCCCGCCGGCAGCTTACTCCATCCTACATTGGATCAAGCATACTAAGAAACAAAGACAAATAAAGAGACGGTTACACGAAATGAGGCAAGCTATCTAAACACTGATCGAATAATGTATAATTATAAACATGAAGCCTCTCTATCGTGGATACATTGCTCAAATTGCATTTTTTCTCGCCCTCAGCGGTTGTGCCGTTTTGGTTTTTCAAAGTAAAGCGGCCAACGCGCTATTCCCTAATATTATTTATAGCTTAACGCTTATTGGCATGTATGGAATAAGCGCTCTTTACCATCGCCCTATGTGGAGCCGGCAAAAATATTTATTAATGAGAAGTATTGATCACGCAGCTATCTTTGCATTAATTGCAGGGACCGCTACCCCTGTTTGTTTAATCGGTTTAAAAAATCAAACGGGATTATTCTTTTTATGCGTCATATGGGGAATTGCCATAGTAGGCATGCTTTTAACGATTTTTTGGACACAAGGGCCTAAATGGATTAGATCGCTTCTTTATGTCATTCTTGGATGGCTTGTGATTCCCTATTTTTCAGAGATTCAATTTAAATTAGGAATGGTTAATTTTGAATTATTATTAGCAGGAGGTATTTTCTACACATTAGGTGCTTTGGTTTACGCTTTTAAGCGCCCTAACCCTTACCCCAACGTCTTTGGCTATCACGAAATATTTCATGCACTCATTGTTATAGCAAGCCTCTTTCATTTTATCGTTATTTATAACTTAACACTGTTGCAATAATAGTTAAAAAACAGGCGACATGAGATAGATTATGAGTAACAAGCCCAATGGAACACCTAATAACCAGTTATGGAAAAATGTGCAAAGTAGTTAGAGACTGCGCAATATGTATGTCGTCAGCTCCTTGGTCGTTACTAGCTAATTTAATTTCTGTAAATACATCGCAATTCCCAGGAGCAGTAGCGTGAAAGTTTGGTTCCGCTTTTAATACCTCATTGATAACATCCAATGACTTCGATTCATATTCTTTATTGAATACTCGTTTAACACCGCAGACTTCAAGAAATCCTGTTAGATAATATTTTTGAGTTTGTTTTGTTTCATTAAATATATTCACGTGATAATTAAAAACGACAAGAAGAGGCTCGCCAACATGGGCACTTGTGCTCTCCACATCAACAGCCACCGAGGTTTTAGGCACGGATTGATTTTTTCTTATTTTCAATGATTGAATAGAGACTGTGTCGTGGCTTGTTATATTTTGATTAGCATATAGCTGAGTGCTGAAGCTAAGCAGGGTGGCAGTTAAAATCGCTACAAGATTTTTCATGTTACTTCCTTTAGTTAGATGGATGGGTTCCAGCCTGCGGGGAATGACACCTGTGTGTTGCAGATATAGCCGTGTTAGCCAAGACAGTATGTGCAACTAGCTGGAGATCCTTCACTGCGTTCAGGATGACGGTTAGTTGTTGTGGTTCGTGTATGTGTGTCTGGATCCTGCGCCTACGCGCGGGACGTCGAGATAAATAATGTAATGATGAGTCGTTCTGTTTTGCTCTTTGCTCTTTGCTCTTTGCTCTTTGCTCTTTGCTCTTTGCTCTTTGCTCTTTGCTCTTTGCTCTTTGCTCTTTGCTCTTTGCTCTTTGCTCTTTGCTCTTTGCTCTTTGCTCTTTGC
>JBAQCP010000161.1:0-7186 GCA_049294295.1 Gammaproteobacteria bacterium
GGATGACAGTGGTGGCTCGCAATGATGGCAGCTACAACAACAGCCAACGCAGTATAGCTTTTCAAAGAAAAAAACAGAAGATCCTAATCTCGCTCACTGATTATTAATAAATAAATAATTATAGGTCATCATTATTAAATTCTTTTTAAAAACATAAAGATACAACTGAAAGAAACAACCCACTTTGGGGGCCTGTGCGGTCTGTTAACAAAATCTTAAGAGTTGGGAGATTATTATATAAAGCGGATACAATGGAAAATTGTTCACAGGAGGTGTACATGTCTGCAACCAGGGCTTTAGGGAAACTGAATACGACGCAAGAAGAGTTCATCATAGGCAGCATTGATTATCTTTTAGAATTTCCTGATAAGCCGACTGAATTAGTGCAGATGGTGAATCATCTAATAGCAAGCCTTGCAGATCCCGCTCTTAGCAGCATTCCTGATGATATCAAACAACTCACCCAAGTTATTAAATCTCCTCAAGCATCTTTTTATCGAATAGAACAGCAAAATAAAGATGACATTACCATTGCTGAGGTGAAACGCTTCGTCATTCATCTCGTCACTGAAGGTATACTGAAAGCACAACTAACAGCTGGCATAAAAACGGCTTGGCATGAAGAAGATATTATAAAAACCTATATCAATGAATCTGATGAAATAACCCGGATAGCTAGTAGCAACCGGCGTTTAAATGAACCCAGCTCAATATGGGAAAGCCGCGCGAATAATCCCCAGAAAGTGTATTCATTTAATATTGAATTTGATGACACGAATCAAACCATTACGAGTACATATAATATTAACTTATTTGATAAACATCATGCGTCTAATACAGTCGTTCAAAAAAATGTTCCCAGAGAATACTTTCTAGATGAAAGTTGCATCTATTTAATGGCACATAAGATTGAATTATCATGCCTTCAATGGGCTATCGATCAGATTGAAATCTTTCTTATCAATGAAAATGTATTATATGATTGTTTCCTACAATCTATTTACTCAGATTACTGGCCTGAACTCATCACTGATAAATTTTATTTATCACTTATATTAGATAAAAAAATTAGACCCAACCAGTTAACTAGCATAGAAAAACCTCAGGAGTTTGATAACCTCATGAATAGTGGCATTAAAGAATTACTGAGGCATGGCATCCTCAGATTTATGCAAGCTAAATTTTTAACAGAAGCAGAGGTTAAATTAGCTAGCCATCCTAATTATCTTCCTCTCTTGTTGAGCAAAGCATTCGACATTGATAATGTATCTATTTTTCACTGCCGGTTGCTAACAACACCCTGCTTAGCGCAACTGGTCTTCAGTAAAAAAATTGCGATAGAGTATGCGCTAAATCTACCAACCTATTTGAAGCCTGTCTTCAGTAAGCATAGTTATACGATGTATTTTGCTAAATCAAATGCAATAGACTGGGAACAATGGACTAATATCAAAAGAGACGTGGCTGCCCGCTTGGTTCACCCTAATGTTGAGGAACTGGTTATCAATCAAATCGTATCAATAGACGATCTTAATCAATTAAGGCCAACACAATTAGATGCTTTGAAAGATGATTCGATTGCTGAATTATTATTAACACAAAAAATGTCATTTGAACTTTTTAAGATGGCTTCTTATCGTCGACTGAATGAATTGACAGGTAATCGGTTACTCTTTCAGGCCGGTTTCTTTTCATCAGCAGCTTCCGTGGATGAGAACAGAATGCCTCAATATAGGCGTAAATGAACTGGAGAGTGCAGCTTGAGGTCGATGGCGTTAAGCTACTCAGCCAAGTCGCTGTTTTTCAGCAACTTAGCTGGATTTTCTGCAGCCAATAAAATTTAGGTCGCAAATTCCGCTTGCGGCAAAATTGATTCTAGCTTAATGCTCGGATGTGGGTAGCGGAAGGTTGCCAGCTTAAAGGGGATGTACATGCCCTCCGGTTGGGAATCCACAAAATAAGTGCCGAATTTGCTGCTTTCACAAGGTTGAGTACTGGCATTTAGCTTTACGCCCAACTCAAAAAATGGCATGCCTTTGCCAAACACCCCATAGAGTGCTGCATCGACAAAAAAGCCTGTGCCGATATTACCACCACGCAAGTGAGTATCTTGAATCATTAACCCATCTACTTTGTCTTTCACAAAAGAAAGTGCCGCTAAATCCCGTACCACTTCATAGAAATTATGCGATGCGTCATGATGAATGAGATGAGTTGCGTTATTTTCATGCTGCAATACTTTATGAACGTAGGTGGGTAAGTCTCCTAAAAATAATCGGGTTCTTTTAGCAACGTCAGGAAAGGTGCGTCGAATACGCTCATAAGTAATCCGTAAATATTCTTCACCAAAATCGACTAAATCTAGCGATATATTTTTATCTTGGATACATCCAGCAAATACGCTTGCGGAGCCGCCCATGAAAACACCTACATCAACAATTTTATTTATTCTGGGAGAGAGTAGTTGCGTCGTATTAAAAATATCAAAATAATATTTAGCGGAACATTGATCTTCGTAGGTGAAATTTTTTCTGACTTCATCTATTTGCATTGCAACTTTGGCGAAATCAGGGTTAGCTGCGTGATACGGCGAGAAATCTGGACGGTAATCAGTCCCACGGGCTAGTTTATATTTGTCATTAGGATCGCGTTCCTGTTCTAGCTCTTTATCAGGCTCAATGAAACTGCCCCAAGCTGGATGTTCAAGCGCTTTTGCTAAAAAGCTATTGCTGAATTTGTACATAATTTTAATCATCCTTAATTAAATATTTTTTAATATAGCCTACAACGCCAACCTCGGCAAATCCTGCCGATTTCCCACTGCATGTCGAATAAACATATTTTTAAGCGCACCCAGCTGATTAGTCGTTTCTAACCCAACGTATCGCAGCAATTCTATAGCATTTTTATCACTCGCAAAAAACTGCTTAATCACATCCACGCCTTTCAGCATTGGCATATTATCTGCTTTTCGCCACCGCTCAAAACGACGCAGCTGATGTATTGAAGAGAAATCACGGCGCGCTTTCTGTGCATCACAAATAACATCTGCCAAACTACAAGCATCCAACAATCCCATATTCACGCCTTGGCCTGCTAAAGGATGAATAGTGTGAGCCGCATCACCTATTAACGCCACGCGTGATTTAACATACTGTGTGGCCTGCTGATGCTTCAACGGGAATGCAAAGCGCTGCTCGACATTGACTATTTCGCCCAGCCGTCCACCAAAAGCCTGCATTAATTTTTGCTTAAAAAAATCGACATTGAGAGCTTTTAAATAATCGGCGTCTGTCGTCGGTAATGACCAAACAATAGAAGACATCTGTGGAGAGGCCAATGGTAAAAAGGCTAACGGCCCCGTCTCTAAGAAAACTTGGCGTGCAATTTGTTGGTGCGGTAACATCGTATGTACAGTCGCTACCAATGCTTTTTGAAGATAATCATGCTGATTGATATCAATACCAGTTTGCTGACGCAGCCAAGAATGTGCGCCATCTGCGCCTACAACCAACTTACTTTTAAAGGTTTGGCCATCGCTAGCTGCTAACTCAACGCCAGTTAATGTTTCATTCAACGAAACAAGATCAACTGGAGAGATTAACTTAATCTTGGGAGACTGCTTCACTTTCTCCAGAAGGACTTGCTGAATCAAATTATTTTCAATAATAAAACCTAACGAGGCTTCCGCAATATCTTGCGCCTGAAATTCAATTTCACCTTGCCACTTCGCATCCCAAACGCTAATTTGTGTAAATGGACTCACGCGCTTGGTAACAAGCGTATCCCAGACTTTTAATGCTTTAAAAATTCTAACAGAGGATAGTGCGATTGCACTAACACGCGGCTGATAACGATCAGGCGACCAATCAATTGCGTCAGATCGCGCTTCCAGAACGGCAATTGATAAACTTGTTTGCTCAGCAAGCGCCAAAGCCAGTGTTAAACCGACCATACCGCCACCAACGATCATCACATCATGTGTTTGCATAAACAACTTCTAGAAAGGTAGTTTAAGTTCCGGCCTGATTGATAATATCCATGCACGAAATAACGCCTGAATATTATCTAACATAGCTGTGCTTACTGCTTCAAAACGTAAAACTAAATACGGGGTAGTGTTGGATGGACGCACCAACCCCCAACCCTCTACAAAATTGACGCGTAAACCATCAATCGTGATAATTTCTTTTGCATCTGCAAAATTAGCGCCATCAATTAATTGCTGCATCACAGCAAACTTGTCAGCTTCAGGCACTAATACTTTTAATTCGGGTGTATTCACACTGTTTGGAATGGCGGCAAAGATCACCTCACTATCTTCTGTCGAATTCGCTAAAATCTCTAGCAAGCGAGCACCTGCATATAATGCATCATCAAACCCATACCAGCGATGCTTAAAGAAGAAGTGACCGCTCATTTCGCCCGCTAATGCCGCTTTCATCTCTATCATTTTAGCTTTGATTAATGAATGGCCCGTTTTCCACATTAATGGCTGACCACCATAAGATTTAATGTGATCTGCTAAATGATTTGAACATTTTACATCGTAAATAATATGCGCGTTTGGCTCTTCTGCTAATAACGCCTGTGCAAATAGCATTAATAATCTATCTGGCCAAATGATGCTGCCTTGGCTTGTGACTACACCCAAACGATCACCATCACCATCAAACGCTAAACCGATATCAGCCTTGGTTTCTTTAACGGCATGAATTAAGTCATCTAAGTTTTCTGGTTGGCTAGGATCAGCATGATGATTGGGGAAGGTACCATCTACATCACAGAATATTTCATGCACATCACAACCTAATGCTTTAAATAAAGCTGGCGCCATCATGCCCGTCACACCGTTGCCCGCATCAATCACCACTTTTAGGCGGCGAGAAAGTTTTACCTTACTCACCACATCTGCAATATAGGCTTCAATGATATTTAATTCGCGCTTTACACCTTGACCTTGGTGTAAACGATTTTCAATAATGCGCTGATACAATCCTTGAATTGCATCTTCTGCTAATGTTTTGCCATTAATAACGCTTTTTAAGCCATTATAATTAGGTGGGTTATGACTGCCGGTCAGCATCACGCCTGACTGTTCTGGTAATTGATGTGTTGCATAATACAAAACAGGTGTTGGTGCGACACCCAGATCCACCACATGACAGCCCGTCGATAAAATGCCATCGCACAAAGCAGCAGATAATGCAGGCCCTGATAAACGACCATCGCGAGCAATCGCTATTTCATTCCGACCGGCATCGAGGGCCAATGAACCCAAGCCTTTACCAATTAAAAAAACGGTTTCTGGCGTTAAGGACTCATCGACAATGCCGCGAATATCATAAGCACGAAAAATGCCTGGATCTAATAATTGTTTTGTATCAGCTAACATTTAATTTTTTCCTGAATGGCCAAAACCGCCAGCGCCACGTTCAGTTGAAGCAAATTCTTCAACCATTTCAAATTGTGCACGTACGATAGGTAAGAAAACTAATTGTGCGATACGATCACCCGGTTCAATGGTGTAAGCCGCATCACTGCGATTCCAGCAAGACACCATTAAAGGGCCTTGATAATCTGCATCGATCAAACCCACTAAATTGCCTAATACTAAACCATGCTTATGACCTAACCCTGAACGAGGCAAAATAACAGCGGCCATTTGTGGATCGCCGATATAAATAGAAATACCGGTTGGAATTAATTTGGTTTGTCCTGGCTCTATTGTCAGCGCTGCATCTAGACAAGCACGCAAGTCTAAACCCGCTGCATCGTCAGTTTCATAACGAGGTAATGGAAACTCTTTACCAATTCGCGCATCTAAAATTTTCAACTGTATCGTTTTAGAGGTAGACACCGTTCGCAATGTTGCGGCGGGTGTTTCAAGCTGTGCTAATTTTTCAGTCATGGCGTTCTCTTTTTAAATTGGTCTGCAATCATTGCGATTAATTGCCGGGCTAATTTCGTTTTCGTCGCAGGCAGTAAAGTGGTTTCGCTGGTTGCATCGATCACGGTTACCGTGTTTTCATCGCTGCCCATGCCTAAACCGTTGCCTACTCGATTGGCAATAATCATATCCATTTTTTTACGTTCACGCTTGCGTGCTGCTTGTTCTGTTACCTGCTCGGTCTCTGCTGCAAACCCAACAATAAAGGGTTTGTTCGCCAACTGCCCTACACTGGCCGCAATATCAGGATTTTTCGTCAGCGCTAACTGCATAACGTCTTCATCTTTATGAATTTTATGCGTAGCGATGGTTTCTGAACGATAATCACCAACTGCAGCAACGGCCAAAAATATATCATATTCTGAGACTTTTTTCATCACAATATCGTACATTTCTTGCGCGGTAACAACGGAGATGGCCTCTAGGCGAGCAGGTGGTGGCAGATTAACCGGCCCACTGACCAAGGTTACATCAGCGCCAGCTTCGCGTGCGGCCTCAGCTAACGCATACCCCATCTTACCTGAGCTGCCATTTGTGATGTAGCGAACAGGATCAATAGCTTCGTGTGTTGGGCCTGCTGTCACCAGCACGCGCAAGCCAGCCATTGACGCTGTTTGAAATAAGGCAGTTATTTTTTTAACGATTTCTGTTGGCTCTAACATGCGGCCAGGGCCGACATCGCCACAAGCTTGGCTGCCTTCACCTGTTCCCAGCACTAAAATACCTTTTTGTTCCAAGGCTTGTAGATTGGTTTGGGTCAAGATATGCTTCCACATCCCCTGATTCATCGCTGGCGCAATCGCGACGGGTGCCGCTGTCGCAAGACACAAGGTTGTTAGCAAATCATCCGCATTACCATTGGCAAAGCGCGCCATGAAGTCTGCTGTTGCTGGTGCAATTAAAACGACATCTGCCCAACGCGCGAGCTCAATGTGCCCCATCGCGGCTTCCGCATGCAAATCGAATAATTCATCATGCACCGGATAGCCAGAAACGGCTTGCATGGTTAAAGGCGTGATAAATCGCTTAGCATTTTCGGTCATCACGACACGAACGTCCGCACCTACCTCACGTAGACGCCTGACTAAATCCGCACTTTTATAAGCAGCAATGCTTCCCGTCACCCCAAGCAAAACACGCTTACCTTTAAGAAATTGAGTCATGTTTTTGTCTCATCAATTATTTACATAAACAACTGTGCAAAAGGCCACCCTTTGAGACGGTGCTCACTACTGT
>JBAQCP010000162.1:0-2032 GCA_049294295.1 Gammaproteobacteria bacterium
CCATCCAGGCTACACCGCTCAGGGTAACCCGCTCGCCATAATAAAAACCCCCACATTTTGTTCTAAACTATAAGAACAAGCCCATTTTTTCAAAGATGGCATCCATTAACCAATTGATAAATAGGCCTATATGTCCAAATTCATCATGCCAATATCAGAATATATCTGGGATATGAAGTATCGTTATCGACAAAATAACCAATTAGTCGATCACACGATAGAAGACACATGGCAGCGAGTAGCCAAGGCGGTCGCACGGGCAGAGTCGTCATCCCTGCAGCCGTCTTGGGAAAAAAGCTTTTACCAGACTTTAGAGGATTTTAAATTTTTGCCAGGCGGACGTATTCTGGCTGGAGCGGGAACTAGTCATTCGGTGACATTATTTAATTGCTTTGTGATGGATATCGCTGAAGATTCTATGCTGGGCATTTTTAATGCACTGCAAGAGGGCGCATTAACACTGCAGCAGGGCGGCGGTGTTGGTTATGATTTCTCCATCTTAAGGCCGCGAGGCGCACTGGCCAAAAATACCGGGTTAACGGCGTCAGGTCCGGTCTCATTTATGCGTATCTGGGATGCGACTTGCGCTGTCTTGTTATCAACGGGTGCGAGACGCGGAGCCATGATGGGTGTATTGCGTTGTGATCATCCGGATATTGAAGAATTTATTGCTGCTAAAAAAGATCCTCATGAGCTTAGACATTTCAATGTATCTGTCATGGTGTCTGATGCCTTCATGCAAGCGGTTAGGCAAAATGATGATTGGCCTTTGGTGTTTCCGACAGATGATATTGATAGTGAAGTGATCTATCGACAATGGGGTAACTGTCCTGAACCTGTTGCTTGTCGTATTCATCGTTACATCACAGCTCGGCACTTATGGGAAAGTATTTTGCAGTCTGCTTATAATTATGCTGAACCTGGTGTTTTATTTGGAGATACAATTAATCAAGGAAATAATTTATGGTATCGCGAACAGATTAATGCGACCAACCCTTGCGGTGAAATCCCACTCCCTAGCTACGGCGCTTGTAATTTAGGTGCAATTAATCTAACAAAATTTGTTAGATTGCCTTTTACCGAAAATGCCAATATTAATTGGCAGGCGTTAGAAGAAACCGTCAGCATTGCGACGCGCTTTCAAGATAATGTCATCGATGTTTCAAGGTATCCTTTAAAGAAACAACGTGAACAAGCATTAGGGACTAGAAGAATAGGTCTAGGAGTGACAGGTCTTGCTGATTTGTTTGTGATGCTTAATCTACGATACGGTAGTCAAGCCTCTATTAAGTTATCAGCTGATATTATGAAAAAAGTAGCAGACATCACTTGGCAGACATCGATTGAGTTGGCAAAAGAAAAAGGTAAATTTCCTTTTTTTGAATCAAAATATTTGCACGGGAAGTTTATAGAAGAATTGCCCGCCAATATACAGAGTGAGTTGGAAAAATTTGGTGTGAGAAATAGTCATCACAACACTATTGCACCTGCGGGAACTATTAGCTTATTAGCCAATAATATTTCGAATGGGATTGAGCCTATATTCTCTGCAAGTTATTCAAGACATATATTAATAGCAGATGGTAGTCGTCAAACATTTCGAGTAAATGATTACGCGCATAAATTGTGGGATAACCAGCGGTCATCATCATTGCCACCTGCATGGGTGGATACCAATGCATTAACACCAGAAGCACATTTGCAGGTGCAGGCAGCCATGCAGCCTTATGTGGATAATGCCATTTCTAAAACGATTAATCTGCCTAGGGATTTTCCGTTTGAGAAGTTAAATGATATTTATACGCAGGCTTATGAGGCCGGGTTGAAAGGATGTACGATTTTTAGGCCTAATGAGATCACGGGAAGTGTGTTAGAGGTGAATGATGATACTGATACAGATCAAACCTGCCAGTTTTATTGTTAGTGTAGCCTGGATGGAGTCACTGCCGTCATTGCGAGCTACTACGTCATTCCCGCGAAAGCGGGAACCCATTTCAAACATACAACAGAAGTATCATTATAAATGGATTCC
>JBAQCP010000163.1:0-1999 GCA_049294295.1 Gammaproteobacteria bacterium
GGCAAAAGATTTGCCGGGCTACGCTACTCGCAATGACGGCAGCTATTCCTAAATATCCTAGGAAAAAACTACGCTTCAGCCGACATTAACATTGGCCTAACTGACGCCATGTTATTTGGCATCTGAACATCTGTTTCATTAACTGAATCTAAAAGGGAAATCAAATCTTGCAATTTTCTTGCATGATTTTCTTTATCGCTATTTTGATTTTCAACAGTGCTCTTTAGCGCCGCATTTTCAGCTTTTAATTGGTGAGTCTCTTTACGCAAATCTTCCACTTCAGAAAGAAGTGTCATCATTTTTTCTTCTAGTTTCTGTAATAACATTTCAGCCATGACCACTATCCTTTTCTAGAAAATTTATCCGGGTGTTCTATCATATTTAAAAAATCTTGGCTTGCCTAGGAATAAATGCAACTGGCGCATCTATTGCCTCTTTTTTCAAGAATGAAAAACGGGGTGCAGGCAAATCAACGACTACATAATCGGCAAAATAAGCCTGAATAAAGGGCTGATAAAATTTACGGGTAATGAAAATGGTATTCGCTGGCTTATTAGTCATAATCGGCCAAGCCTTTAATAAGCTAGCTGTATTGCTATCTTCGCGATTGCCAACGACATCAAAATGCTGGGCCGTGGGTGGTAGCTGTAAATAGAAGTTTAATTTACTTTCGCCGTCTAATAGCACAACAGACCATTTATCCCAAGGCTGTTCATGGATCGCTGCCGTCTTCACTTCTTCGGCAAAACGATTAATCCCTACCTGTGAGTAATACCATGCGGGAAGAATATCCACCCCCAACAACAGCACGATATATGAGATGATCGTAGCCCTTGCCGCCCATTGCTTTCTCCTAGCCTGGGAACTAATAGCACTTAGCCAATCTGCTGTGAATAAAATAGCGAATGGCACAACCGGTAAAATGTAATAACTACGACGTGAACCACTCAAGGTGAAAAACAAAAACAATATACCTAGCGTCCAAGCTATCCACTTTGAATTAATGGATAACGATGCCCAACGCCCTTTCAATGCTACCAACGCCGGAATAAAAAAGAATGTCCAAGGCAGCAAATAAATAGGCAGGTAAATAAAATACGTATAAATAGGGCCTTTATGATCAAAAGGTTGGAAATAGCGCAATACATTTTCTCTAAAGACCATGTACAAACCGCTTTGGCCGTAAGATTCCCCGCCAAAATGATTGGATGCCCAAAAAGGAAATAAATAGACAAGCGCTGCAGGGATAGCAGCCAACACCAAAGACCAGCACAAATGCTGCTTCCAACTTTTCTGCAAACAAATATCTACAAATACGGCAATCAAGGGAATAATTAAGCCGACCAACCCCTTACATAAAGCAGTCAAGCTAACGATTAAAAAGAAAACGGCGTAATGGAAGAAATTAGCTTTTTCACGGTGCAGCATATACCACGTAATAGCAAACAACGTGCCTGCCAAATTCAACATATCGGCACTGCTAGTGCGGGCCCAAAATAAAAAATAAAAGGTAGTTAGCATTAGCCAACCAGCCATTAAGCCCATTTCTCGACTCTTTAGCTTTGTTCCTAGCTTATAAATTGACCAAACAGCTAATAACCCTGACAAAGCCGACGGCACCCGGAGGGTCCAGGTAGTCAAACTGCCAGTTAGCTTAGCGACAGCGACAATTAGCCAATAAGATAATAATGGCTTATCGTAATAACGGTTCATGCCCAGATATGGATGGAGAAAATCCTGCCTGAAGAACATACCAGAGACAATATCTGCCCAACGATGCTCTTGCGTCCAAATTTCTCTTGCCCCTAGCAGGGTAAATAACAAAATAGCAGCGGCTAGAAATAAATAGCTGAATCTCGCTTTATTGCCCCAAAGTACATTAGCAATGCTGGATAAACGGGTCATATTGTTGGCCTAAACCGACTGGGAAGGGGCAGAATTATACGTAAAAAGACCAAAAAATGACATTAAAATGTTAGGGATTGTGTAGCCTGGATGC
>JBAQCP010000164.1:0-10076 GCA_049294295.1 Gammaproteobacteria bacterium
AAAAAGCCCCGGCAAAAGATTTGCCGGGCTACGCAATGACGGGAGTTATTCTACCCAGGTGCTGATTTACTTCTCTTTCAACTTTCCATTCTCAAACGTCAACGTCACAGGCGGGTTACTATTATAAGTAAACGTTGTCACCTGCATCGGCGGCACAGGTTTACCCAGCGCATTTGACAATTCGCCAGGTGCTGCGTCTTGATCTTGCTTATTAATAAAACTAGGCTTGCCACATGCAGACTCAACCACTGCTCTAGTATCACCGATGTTAACCGTCCGTCCACAAACAGTTGTTGAGGCAGTAGCCATATTATTAACGATAATATTGACAGCTTTGCCGGCCGTATCAAAGGTAATCTCTGTTTTAACATTGCTAGGATTCGGTGTTCCATAAATTAACTGCGGTTTTGAAGGGAGAAAATAACTCCATGACTGCGCCGGCTCTGCTTTCACTTCTTTGGTTTCTTGGGTATCTGGTTTACCACAAGTGGCAATCACTTCTTCCATCGTACTGCCCGCAGAAATTTGATTGAAATTTGACGGGCAAAAAAAGGCAAAGCTAATGGTAGATGGTAGGCATAAAAGAAAAGCTAAATAATGAAATCTCATGACGTTCCCTCGTTATCGACTTTTTTCACTTTACGTGTTCTAGGTGCGCTAACAATGCCATTATCTTGATACATTAAACCAGTGCGTGACCAAGGTAAGCGGCGATAATAGGGAAGCGGTTCATCAGGATTAAATAAAGGATATTTAATAATATCGAAATAAGGGGAGTAATCAAAATCCTTAGGGGCAAACAGGTAAGGGTTGCGTTCAAAGATTTCTAACCCAAATTTATCATCAGATTTTACAAAGGGCAGAACAGGGAACTTAACCGACTCAAATGCTTCCGCAATTAAGGAGGAGCAGATGCCGCTTTCTGGTTCGCCTGATCGTGTTCTAAATAGGGTGGATCCCCAGCGTCTAGGCAGTATCGTCCAAGGTAATAGAAAGCGTGCTAGATCGAATAACTGCCTAACGTTATAAGGTTTGCCCAAAGAGCTCAAGACGTGTTGAATAACGAGTGCGGTATCGTTAGGGGTAAGGCCGATGGGACGGCAAATACGAATATGATGATCGCGATACGTGCTTAAAGGCATAATAACGGTGCCTCTATCTAGTAAATCTTCAACAATCAGACGTGTTTTTTCTTTCACATCAGAATGCTCATGAATCACATCAATGATATTTTCATCTTCAATATCCACCTGACGTCCAATATAAAGCACCGCATGTGTCCATGTACTTTGCGTAATGGTGCGTATCACTGAGCTAATGCGGCTGCGTCCCTGAATTAATAACACATCACCCGGGCGAAGTTCATGCTTTAGACGATTAAAGTCATAAGGCATTACTTCTTCAGGCGGCGGCTCGAAGCTCAGCCAGTCATATAATTTATTCCGTATTTTGCGGTACAACGAATCTGCTGCCATGCGTGCTCATCCTTTTACTGCCATGACTAAATTTGCTTAGCCAATTGGGTTGCATACCCAGTATAACTAGCAGGCGTTAAATCCAATAGTTGTTTTTTAACGTCAACGGGTAAATTTAATTGATTAATGAATGTTTGCAACATTGCTTGATCAATTTGCTTGCCGCGCGTAAACGCTTTGAGTTGTTCGTAAGGTTGTTCCAGGTTGAAACGACGCATCACCGTTTGAATGGCTTCACCTAACACTTCCCAATGCTGATTAAGATCAGCCGCTAATACTGCTAGGTTTGGCTCTAATTTGCTAATGCCTTTGCCGCACGACTGCCAAGCTAATAAAGAGTGACCAATCGCAACACCTATGTTTCTGAGTACGGTGGAATCTGATAAATCTCGCTGCCAACGAGAGATGGGTAGCTTTGCAATCATATGTTCAAATAAAGCATTTGCTAGCCCAAGATTGCCTTCCGCATTTTCAAAATCAATGGGGTTGACTTTGTGTGGCATGGTCGAAGAGCCAACTTCATGGGCTAGTGATTTTTGTTTGAAATAATTAAGCGCAATGTAAGACCAAGCGTCTCTACTGAAGTCGATTAGAATCGTATTAATGCGTGCCATGATAGCGAAAAATTCTGATAAGCAGTCATGTGGTTCAATTTGAGTGGTATAAGGATTGAAATGCAATCCTAGCCCTGTCACAAATTGTTCGCTGATAGCAGGCCAATCGATAGAGGGGTAGGCAATAGCAAATGCGCTATAGTTGCCTGTTGCACCATTTAATTTTCCTAAAATCTGCGTCTGTTTTAGTGCTGTGATTTGACGTTCTAAGCGAGCAATCACATTTGCAAATTCTTTACCAACAGTTGTTGGTGTGGCTGGTTGCCCGTGAGTGCGAGCTAACATCGCGAGATCTGCATGCTCATGAGCCAATTGAGAAAGCGCGGCTATCAGTTTATTAATGCCGGGCAACACGCATTCTGAACGAGCCGCTGTTAGCATTAATCCGTAAGCTAAATTATTGATATCTTCTGAGGTGCAGCCAAAGTGAATAAATTCACTAATGCCCATTAATTCAGTGTTGTTGCTCATGCGTTCTTTAATGAAATATTCAACTGCTTTTACATCGTGATTGATGGTGGATTCAATCTCTTTAACACGTTCTGCATCTTTCAAGCTGAAGTGGGTGATAATGTTTTCTAGGATCGCTTTAGCATCTGCGCTAAGCGGCGCTACTTCTGTAAATGCTGCCGTATTGGCTAGCATTTCTAGCCAGCGGATTTCGACGATAACGCGGGATTTAATTAATCCGTATTCGCTGAAAATAGCGCGGAGGCTGTCAAATTTTTCTTGATAGCGGCCGTCTAAAGGGGAGATCGCCATTAAGGTTGAATGCATGAGTGTGTCCTTTAATTCAATATATTAGATGTATAACCTGGAACACTACTGTCATTCCCGCGAAAGCGGGAATCTATTTATAGCAATACTTCTGCTGTACGTTTGAAATGGTTTCCCGCTTTCGCGGGAATGACAGTGTATGTAGCCCGGATTTTCTACGGTCATCTGGGCTACATGCTCGCTGTTTCAAATTATACGTCTACACACTAGCCTTCAATAATACCACCACCCAAGCAAATATCACCCTCATAAAATACAATAGACTGACCTGGTGTCACGGCCCGTTGAGGCTGTTCAAAAGTAATACAGTATTGATTATCATGTGTTAGTTCAACCCGACAGGCTTGATCTTCTTGTCTATAACGGGTCTTCGCTTTTGCTGTAAATGGGAATTGAGGGGCAGTATTAATCCAATGCAAGGCTGAAGCAGTTAGTGAGGATTTGTATAGGGCAGGGTGCTCACCCTGAACGACGACTAGTACATTTCGCTGAATATCTTTATGTGCGACATACCAAGGTGCTTCGGTTTTACCTTTTTTTCCACCAATTTGTAACCCTTGGCGCTGGCCGATGGTATAGAACATTAAACCGTCATGTTTACCGATCATTTCACCGTCTAAAGTTTCAATCACGCCTGGCTGGGCAGGCAGGTATTCACTTAAAAAGGCTTTAAATTTTCGTTCACCAATAAAGCAAATGCCAGTACTGTCTTTTTTAGCATGGGTTACGAGACCTAACTTTTCAGCAATGGCTCTTACCTCAGTTTTAGGCAGATGGCCTACTGGGAATAGGCTTTGTGCAACTTGTTCTTCCGTTAGGGCATGGAGGAAATAACTTTGATCTTTTTGCGGGTCATTGCCTTTCAGTAATCTGACGCCACCCTGATCTTTCCCGGATCTTACATAATGGCCGGTCGCGATAAAATCGGCACCACGCTGTTTGGCATAGTCCAAAAAGGCTTTAAATTTGATTTCTTTATTGCACAAGATATCTGGATTAGGTGTGCGGCCGGCGCGGTATTCTTCAAGAAAGTAAGCGAAGACGTTTTCCCAATATTTGTCTGCAAAATTAACCATTTGCAGGGGGATACCTAATTTATCACAAACCGCTTGAGCGTCAGCCATGTCTTCAGTGGCAGGGCAGTAGGTGTCAGTATCGTCACCTTCCCAGTTTTTCATGAAGATACCTTCAACATGGTGCCCAGCTTCTTTTAATAAGTGAGCAGCGACAGAAGAGTCTACGCCGCCGGACATGCCGACGATGATGTGGGATTTTATTGTTTTATTATTATGCATAGGTTGGTTATTTTAGCATGTTGCTTGGCTTGGCGGCAACGGCGAGTGTTGGGGTTTCCAAGCCTTTTATTAAGGCCGCGATTGTGCTCGCAAATATATATTTATCAGGATCATGTTGTATGTATTGTCTCAGTTGTTTTTGTTTATCAAGTGAAAAGACGCTAGTGACGGCGCTAGCTTCTTTTTTGAAGGCGGTTTGTAGGGCTTGTAACACTAACTTTTTTTTATTGGGTTGTTGACCATGCATTATTTCTTCAATCGTATCTTGTAGTTTTTCATAGGCGGGTAATTTTGTATCATCAATTTTATCCCCGATACTGCGCAGTGCTCTTAGATGGGTTGATATATCACGATACTCTGGATCATTGCGGTTTTTAATAAATTGCTCGATTAGTGCTAAACCGCCTCCGGAGAATAATTTTTGGATGTTTCGAAATTGTTCTATTTTTTCAGGGGTATCCAAATCCTTTAAGCGCTCGCTTGCAAGAAAAGGATGTAGTGTTTCACAGACATTGCTTTCTGCATAAAAGAGAGCGGCCTCCATTGTCAATTGTTCAGATAACGGCATGTTATTAATATCAACTTGGGTTAAGCCCACTGATAGTAAATAATTATGAATTCGCTCTACATCCATTGTGTGCAGCTGTACTGAGTTAGGGTTATCAAGCTCTTCAAAAATTTGTTTTAACTCTTCTTCCGTCAACGCTTGAATCTTTTCTTCACCTTTATTTTTGTCAGAAGGGTCTATTTTTTTAAGAGATTCTCTATCAATAATAGCCCTAATCTTAATGTTGTTATCGGTCAATGCTGCTTCAAAATCCATCACCGCTTGCCTTTCTATTGTCTTTTGGTTTGGGATTTTGCTATTTTCGGCTTTTATAGTATTAAGGTGGAGGGTTGCCTGCTTTGCAAACCTGACATATGTCTCTAATATATTTTCATCATTAATAATGTCTTCATTTGTATGCTGATCAAGAAATTTTTCAAGGACCTGTACGGGATTGAGATTTTTTTTGGGCTGCTTAACGATTGTTTTATCATCGGCATTTTTTGTACGATTAAGTAAATCGAAGATTAAGAAATTTTCTGAAAATAGTTGTTCGTCTGCTCGTTCTTTTGCAAGCATTAAGCGATCTTGTGACTGGTATAATTTGGTAATTGCTTGGGCTGCTGAATTTAAAGGGGTTAAGGCTGTTCGTTGTGGCTTTCCTTGTACCCATGTTGTGTTATTAGCAGCAGGAGGCGTTGGTTGTTTGCTTGATGCGGCAATTTGTATAGGTGCGGGTGCAATTTTTTGGATTTGGTTTTGAGCAAGCAGAGCTTGAAAATGTACGCGTGCTTCTTCTGCATACGCTACTAATGTTGGTTTTTCGCCGTGATGTAAAATATTTTCATGTGCTAGGCCGCGATTTTTTTCAATATATGTGTTTAATTGGATGATCTTATTTTCTGCAGTCCCGGTATTTGCAAGGATAGATAAGAGCTCTTTTCCGCTACCTTGCTTGTTTTTTTCAGTACTTGATCTACCTTGATGCTGGTTGATATATTCCTGCGTTTTTTCAATAGATAAATGGATGCCCTCATTTATTTTTAGAAGATGTTTTCGTGCTTCATCTTGAATGGTCTTAATATTGTCTTTTGCAGTTTCTATATCCTCTTTTCTGCCTTTGGCTTTGCTTTTATTGCTATCACGCAGTTGAATTAACTTGTCATAATCAGTTATTTTATAGCCTTTCAAAACTTCTAAAAATGCTTTTTTGGTTTTTTCGGAAAGATCAGCGGCGCTCAGCTTTTTGTCTTTTTCGCTGATTTCTTTATTTTGAATTTCTGCATCAGTCAGTTGCGTAATGCTGGCGAATATGGCAGCAATTTGCTGAAATTTTTCTTGCTCAGAAAGGTTGGCGTCTTTATTTAAGGCAAAAATTTCTTCTATTTTTGCTTTTGGTAAGAGTTGTAAGGCTCGATCAATATCATTCACAACCCCTTGTGCTAAACCTAAACCTTCCACAGAATTAGCCATTCTATTTTTATAATAGCTGCTTTGTGCTGCAATAACTCTTTGTGTACTATAATGCTTTGTTTGGTTAACAGGGTTGCCGCCAAATTTATCATATGAGTATTTGTTCATATGATATGAATTGATAATGGCAGCTTCCTTAGGGAGCTCGCTAAATAGTGCGTCATAACTCTTTTTATAGCGATAGTTATCAAGTATCTCATTGATCGCTAAAATAGAATTTGTATCGCCAGATTTTTCTAGGTAGTCCAAGGTGTTAAGCCAGAATACGATGCGTTTTTCTAGTGAAGTAGAAGGGAATTCCAAATCTTTTTGAACGGCTTCTGTTAAATCTGCCCATGCAAAGCCAGCTATTTTATAAGAAAGATCATCTACATTGGCAATGTCAGTAATGCGTACGAAAGCAGCAGTACTAATCATGCTAAGCAAGTAACCTGCATTGTCCGGTGTTTCGGCACTTGTTGCCGTACGAATCAGGCTTGCTATATTGGCTTGTTGTTCCTTGCTTAATTGGATGGTTGGTTCTTTTATTGAGGCAGGCTTATCTTTGTTTGGTTTTGTACTTCCCATGGTTTCTGGAACTGCTACTGGCGCAAGCTCATCAGGCGCCTTAGCATCTATGGCCTCAATTTTTGATGGCGATGCGCGATACTTTTGACTGGATAGAGGTAGTTTATTGTCTAGCTTTGCCATAGCTCTATCAGTTTCAAGGCTGAACAGTATATCTTCAGCGGCCGTTCTAATCGAATTTAAAGATACACGATAGGCATCAACCTCCTTTCTGATCTCAGCAAATATAGGGTCTTTAGATTTTAGGTTTGCCATGGCTCTTTCATAAAGTAGAGCGATTTTTTGCTCCACCATGTAGCCGTCAGTATTCGCTATCTCTTTTATTGCGTTTTTTTCTGTTTCTTTGGGCTTGGTATCAAGTGTTGATATGGTATCAATAAGCTTTTTTATTTTTTTATATAACTCATTTATTTCTACTTTATATTTTGACAGCCCCGTTCCATCATTATTTTCTGTTTCATACATGCCTCTTTGATGAGGGAATGTTTTTCCAAGCTGATTGTCTAAGTTTAAAATATTGTCTGCGTTTTTGCCGCTTGGATCATGGCCATGGAGGTAAGAGGTGCTATAATTTTTATGTGTCTTTTCGCGCTTAAGAATGGCGTAGTTTCGATTCCATAACGCAAACGCGATAGGATCGAATTGTTTGTCCTCGGCAGTCATATAATCTAAATTTATTGCTTGATTAGCCAGCATTTCATCTAGCGTGTTTCCTTTAAGATTTTCCTGGAAAACAATGTTAATGTGTTCAATGCTAATAGCTAAATCGATTGCTGTGTCATCATTGAAGGGAACGTTTAGGTAGAATGCCAATGATTCTATTAGTTCGATATCAACTGGTGCGTGACTATAGATTGCTATTCCATGGTCAGGTGTTAAGGCGTAATCAATAATTTTTATGGTTTTCAGATAGCCAGATTTTTCAACCTGCGCTTTAACTTCTTCAGCTGTTGTCACGCCTAAATCTATGCAATCTTGAATGGCAGCTAATGAAGCGGATTGCGCTTGTAGGAGGTTCTTAGCTTTAAAGCTGCCGCCTGAGGTTGATATAGCCTGATTGTAAGCAATGATAAACTCAGCTCCATGATTGGATATTAATGTAGAAGCGGAGACTTTATGACTATTAAGCATGGTATAGATCTGTAAAATAAATAAATCATTTACACCTCTATCTGCAAGTTCATCTCCAATGAGGCGGATTGTTACCGCATTATTCAGAATAGTGGCTTGGTTAATGGCAGCTTGAAAAGAAGTGAGATATTCTTTGTAAGGCCCACTGATAGATTCGAAGAATTGTTTTTCATCAATTTTTTCTTCATCGTCAGCGGCCTTTAAAAAATCTTCCTTAGTGGCAATGGAGGTTTGAAAATTAGCTATTAATGATTGCTGCCGCTTAGCGCGCGATTTAACGCTGGCCAATTCCTTTTCTAAAGTTTCTAAACTAACCCATTCTGTTTCGGTTCCATCTAGTGGATGTACAGCCGTTTCTTGGCGTTCACCAGTTGGCGATGTTAATTTTTCTATTTTATTGGTTAATAGGGATTCTTCAGCAAGACACTGATTAAACGTTTCTTGGTGTTCTTTTAGAGATTCTTTGTCACCAGCTAATTGGTTTTTGGTTTTTTGGTAGGCTAGTAATTTATTTTTGTAGGCCTGTAATTTTTTTTCTAATTCGTCTACTGCTGCATAGTTTGCAACGCAGGTGTCATAATTCTCTTTAGATAAACCAATCGCTCCCTCTTTTACCAAAAAGAAGAGAAATTTAATCGCGTTAGCATGTAAATCGCCAATCGTTATTTGAGCGCCTGGAAGGGTGTTGCTGCCAGGGTATTGATTAATGTCTACATCTAGAGAAACTATTCCCATTGGACTTTACCCCGTCTGTATTCTTTTACCAGTATATAACTCTATTGTTATTATATTCTTAAACCCGTTTTTTTGTTGTCTGCTAAGCAGTCCCTTGCTACCATGTTCCTAATTTTAAAAGCAAAAAGGACTTATTTATGTCGTACCAGCATGTCACCATCCCTGCATCAGGCCAAAAAATAACCACAAACAAGGATTTTTCATTAAATGTGCCAGAAAATCCAATTATCCCTTATATCGAGGGTGACGGTACCGGCATAGACATTACCCCAGTCATGAAAAAAGTGGTCGATGCGGCAGTTGAAAAAGCTTACAAAGGTAAGCGTAAGATTCACTGGATGGAAATTTATGCCGGTGAGAAAGCAACCCATATTTATGACAAAGATACTTGGCTGCCAAAAGAAAGCATTGATATCGTTCGCGAATACGTCGTCTCAATCAAAGGCCCGCTAACAACCCCAGTAGGTGGTGGTATTCGTTCCTTAAACGTTACCCTACGCCAAGATTTAGATTTATACGTCTGCCTACGCCCCGTACGTTATTTCAAAGGCGTGCCTAGCCCCGTTAAAGAGCCTTGGAAGACAGATATGGTGATCTTTAGAGAAAACTCTGAGGATATCTATGCGGGTATTGAATGGGCAGCTGATAGCCCAGAAGCTAAAAAAGTGATCGCTTTCTTACAAAATGAGATGAAAGTGAAAAAAATTCGCTTCCCTGAGCATTGTGGTATTGGTATTAAGCCAGTTTCTAAAGAAGGCACCTCACGTTTAGTGCGCAGCGCTATTTTATATGCAATTGAGCATAACAAAGATTCCGTGACGTTAGTGCACAAAGGCAACATCATGAAGTTCACCGAAGGCGGCTTTAGAGATTGGGGTTATGAACTAGCGCGTGAAGAATTTGGCGCGACACTGATTGATGGCGGTCCTTGGCATGTGATTAAGCATCCAAAAACTGGGAAAGATATTGTTATTAAAGATGTCATTGCAGATGCTTTCTTACAGCAAATCTTGCTAAGACCAGCTGAATATAGTGTGATTGCGACCTTAAACCTGAATGGTGACTATATTTCTGATGCCTTGGCAGCCCAAGTAGGTGGTATTGGTATCGCTCCTGGCGCGAATATTGGCGATGGTGTGGCGATGTTTGAAGCAACCCATGGCACGGCACCTAAATATGCTGGGCAAGATAAAGTGAACCCTGGCTCTTTGATTCTATCGGCTGACATGATGTTGCGATATATGGGCTGGAATGAAGCGGCAGACTTGATTATTAAAGGAATGGAAGGCGCGATTGCTGAAAAAACAGTGACTTACGATTTTGCGAGATTGATGGATGATGCAAAAGAGGTGAGTTGTTCTGGATTTGGCGATGCCATGATCAAAGCTATGTAGTTGATTTAATGTAGCCCGGCAAATCTTTTGCCGGGGCTCTTTGCTTGAATTTACGAAAAGCCCCGGCA
>JBAQCP010000165.1:0-3228 GCA_049294295.1 Gammaproteobacteria bacterium
GGCTACATATCTAAAGCCTCATCGGCATCACAACATACAAGCTTTGGTCACCATCAGCAGGCTCAATCAACACACCATTATTAGAGTCAGTAAAGGTACAACGAATTAACTTCGTCGTAATGGCCGACACAACATCTAGCAAATAAGCCACATTAAAGCCAATTTCTAAGGTATTTCCTGCATAATCAAGATCAACCGCTTCTTCAGCATGCTCTTGATCTGAGTTATTTGCCGTAATACGTAATTTACTATCTTCAAACTGGAATCTCACACCGCGAAATTTTTCGTTTGAAAGAATAGATGCCCGCGTCAGCGCTTGTTTAATGGATTCACGTTCGCCTGTCGCAGACGTAGTGCTGCCTTTAGGAATTAATCTATTATAATCAGGGTATTGCGCATTAATCAGTTTAGAGGTGAAAATGAATTCCGGCGTTACAATACGGAAACGACTTTCTCCAATAGAAATCTTAGCATCTTGCTCAGTATCGTTGCCTAATAAACGTATCAACTCTAAAACACTCTTACGCGGTAAAATAACTTTTGCCGTTGCATTACCAATCCGCTCATCCTGAATTTCTGCTAGCGCCAAACGATGGCCATCAGCAGCAATACATTTAACAGAATTTTGATTAATGTCTAAAAAAGAACCATTAAGGTAATGCCTAACATCTTGCTGACCCATCGCAAAATAGGTTTTAGTCATCAATTGCTTAAATTGACTTTGATTCAGCGGGAATTCAACTGAATACTCCATATCTTCTAAGCTAGGGAAATCTTGTGGTGATAGGGTGTTTAATAAGAAGCGGCTAGAACCTGTTTTAACAACCAGGTGATTTTTCTCTAACGTCAGGCTAACTGCAGTATTTTCTGGTAACGTGCGACAAATGTCGAATAACTTGCGCGCAGAAACAGTAACAGATCCTTCAGCGGATAATTTCTCTATTGCAACAAAGCCTACCAGCTCAATCTCCAGATCTGTGCCAGTTAGCAGCAAGTTACCGTCTTTTACCGTCAATAAGACGTTAGATAGGATAGGTAGGGTTTGTTTTTTCTCAACTACACCGCTTACCGCTTGCAGCGGTTTTAATAAAGCATCACGTTGAACAATAATATCCATGAAAAACCGCCTCTTAAGTGGTTAATATTCTTAATAAATTTGTGTAATCTTCTTCAATATCCGCATCCGACTGCCTTAATTCTGCAATCATACGGCAAGCGTGGAGCACCGTTGTATGGTCTCTACCGCCAAACACATCGCCAATTTCCGGCAAACTATGGTTGGTTAGCTCTTTAGCTAACGCCATTGCTGTCTGTCTTGGACGAGCAACAGAGCGATTACGGCGCTTAGAAAGCAAATCAGCGACCTTAATCTTGTAATATTCAGCGACCGTACGTTGAATATTTTCAACAGTAACCAATTTATCCTGTAAAGCTAATAAATCTCGCAGCGCTTCTTTCACAAAATCGAGCGTAATCGCTTTGCCTGTAAAGTGCGCATTAGCAATAATCCGCTTTAAGGCACCTTCTAATTCACGAACGTTGGATCTAATGCGTTTTGCAACGAAAAAGGCGACTTCATACGGTAAATTGATGTTAGATTGCTCAGCTTTACTCATCAAAATAGCCACGCGCGTTTCGAGCTCTGGCGGCTCAACGGCAACCGTCAAACCCCACCCAAAGCGCGATTTTAGCCGCTCTTCGACGCCGTTAATCTCTTTTGGATACTGATCGCAGGTCAAAATAACCTGGCGTTGCCCCTCTAATAAGGCATTAAACGTATGGAAGAACTCTTCCTGGGTGCGGTCTTTACCAGAGAAAAATTGTATATCGTCGATGAAAAGTGCATCAACGTTCCGGTAATATCCTTTAAATTTCGGCATTGAGTTAGTTTGCAGTGCTTTTACCATATCGGCAACAAACCGCTCAGAATGCAAATATAAAATCTTCGCATTGGGGTTATTTTTCAATATCTGGTTGCCAATTGCATGCATCAAGTGGGTTTTACCCAAACCAACACCACCGTAAAGGAAGAGTGGGTTATAAGAAATAGCCGGATTTTCGGCAACCTGCTGACAAGCGGCTTTTGCCAATTGGTTAGACTTACCTTCTACAAAATTATCAAAGGTAAAATTGGTGTTCAAATTGCTTTGGTAAATCATGGCCTCTGTATCTGCGGCCGATGAAGAACGATGGTAGTTATTCGCAACAGGTGGCGTGGGAGAAGAAGATCTGATGCTTTCTATTTTAGGCATGGCATCTGGGCGCTTAGTGCTGCCTATCTCCAATGAAACCGCCAATTCATGATCAGATTCACTGAATTGACCAACTAATTCTTTAATACGGGTTAAAAAACGCTCAACAATCCAATCTAAAACGAAGCGATTAGGGGCTAATAAAATCAACTTACCTTCGGTGTATTCCGCTTGCAAAGGCCGAATCCAGGTATTGAATTGCTGAGATGGAAATTCGCTTTCCAACGAACCCAGACATTTTTCCCAAATTAATACGCTCACTAGCGCTGCTCTCCGTTTATGACAGGCGTTTCCGCAATAAACGCGAACCGCTGCTGTTGTTTTATTTTTTGTGAATTGACTAACTACACTATCCAGACAGACAAAACAAGGTTGCCTGCCTGGTCACCTTATATATGCATTTTTAACGTACAGCTTTTCTTCTGCGGGTAGCAAACCATAGATAAAGCGCAAACAGACCCAGCACAATATGCAGCCAATTATCTGCCGTATTAACATGGATAATACTTAAATCGCCATTGCGCACAAACCCAACAATGCCAGCGACAATCAACACAATACCTAGCAAAAAAAAGTACCATCTTGTATAGCGATAGCTAGTTGCTGCCATCATCGCCAATACACCACATACCACTCGAATGATGTTATGAATAACACTGACTTCTAAATAGCCGAATAATAATCCGTTTTGAATAAAAGAGGGCAAAAAGCCAGCAACACCAGCGAAAATAAAAGCAATACCGAGCAAAATAGCGACTAGCCTTAACATTTATAGCTTCCTCCATGAAGTACTAAAGTGGGAATGATTATACTCACAGAGAGGTGAAGAAAAATACCCCTGTGAAATAATACGGTTTTGGTTTTTCGCTCCAAGCACGACATCCAACAGCCGCTTGCTCCGCTCAGCGGAGAGATAGAGCTCACTTAAAAGATAAAAAGTATTGTATAGCCTGGATGGAGCGAAGCGGAATCCGGG
>JBAQCP010000166.1:0-2537 GCA_049294295.1 Gammaproteobacteria bacterium
ATATAGAAGTGTTTTACAATCGACAGCGCAAGCATTCATACCTTGGATACAAAGCGCCTGAGCAGTATGAAAAAATAGCGTCAGGGTTTTAGAAATGTGTGTCTACTAAACTCAAGGCAGATCAATATTCCTATGGGCGCACCTTTTTATAAATGGAAGTATTTTTGTAATAAGCACGAAGTCGCTGTTTTCTCTTCTAATTATGAATTGTATGGTGATATGTCGCAGAGAGTGATGTCGTTACTGAGTGAGTTTAATAGTCACCTAGAAATTTACTCTATTGATGAAGCGTTTTTACACTTAGATCCAAATACCACCTTTGAAGACATGCTTAAACTACAACTACATATCAAACAGTGTACAGGGATGCCTGTTTCAATAGGCGTAGGTGCCACTAAAACACTGGCAAAATTGGCGAATTACATTGCCAAAAATACACAAAAACCAGATATTTTCTTTTTATTGGAAGATAAAATGCATTATCTAACCTCCATTCCCGTTAGCAAAATCTGGGGGATTGGACGCAATCTCACCGAAAAACTAACCACATTAAATATTGATACCGCCGCTAAGCTACGCCAGGCAGATGCCAAAAGAATACGTATGCACTGTAGTGTCACTGTCGAAAAAACGGTTAGAGAGTTAAATGGCATCCCTTGCTTGAACGAAACAGAAAATCAACCTAGAAAACAAATAATCTCTTCACGCTCTTTTGGCAAAGCCGTCACGGAACTTAAAGAACTGGAAGAAGCGGTGAGCTGCTACGTGACATTAGCTGCAAAAAAATTACGCAAACAAAAATCTGTTACCGCCGCTATCTATGTATTTTTGCAAACCAATGTTTTCACAGAAGAGCAGGCTCGCTCTAGCTTAAGTGCTATGTTCCCTTTGCCCGTGCCCACTGCTGATAGTCGCTATTTAATAAAAGTTGCTAAGCAGTGTCTGCAAAAAATTTATCGAAAATCTCACCGCTATCATAAAGCAGGTATCATGCTGCTTGATATTTCACCAGCTACTAATACCCAATATGATTTGTTTACAGAAGCACAAAATAATAAATCAGACCAAATGATGCAGGTGATGGATGATATTAATTTAAAGCTAGGGAAGAACGCTGTTTTTCTGGCGGCAGAAGGGATTAAGAAAGAATGGGCGATTAAGTGTGATCAGCGGTCTTTGCGATGTACGACGCGCTGGAATGAGTTGATAGCTGTTAGGTGTGAATGAAATTAGCTGTAGATACATTAGGATAATTTTCTTGATTTAGAATAAATTTGATTATTTTACGAATATAGAATAATATAAAGATATGACACCTAACTGTCTTCCTGAGCGCAGCGAAAGATCCCCATCTTAGGACAGCTGCCTTAGATGGAGATCCCTCACTACATTCGGGATGACAGTGGGATACTAAAAAAGGGCTAACTATGCACCCCATTAAACATTCAGCACAAAACCTCACCCAGAAAAAAAATGCTGTGGCACTCAAAGCCTTTTTCAACATTACTCAAAAATGGGCGTTATCCAGCGAACAAGAAAAAACCCTCTTGGGCGTACCTGGCTCTACCTATTACCATTGGAAAAGCAAAAAAGAAGGTGCACTCTCCCCTGATACATTAGAACGCATCTCTTATATCCTCGGCATCTACAAAGCACTCAGAATTTTATTACCCAACGAAGAAGCAGCCAATAAATGGATTAAAAAACCCAACACAGCCCCACTATTCAATGGCAAAAGTGCGCTTGAAAAATTAATGCAAGGTCATGTGATTGACTTAGCAGACGTTAGACGATACTTAGACGCGGAGCGTGGTTGGTAGTTATGCAGGAAGCAATAAAATTAATCGATTTAAAACAGCAAAAACATTATCGCATCATCCCATCTACTTTTCCGCCCATCAATTTTTTTGAGGATATTGTTGATCCTTCAGAAATGGATTTGCTGTATGAAATAGAAGGATTAACGAATGAAAGACTACGCCAGGAAGCAGGCGAAATTTTTTTAGTGGCACCAGAAGATAGAGTAAGCGGACCTGGTTCTTCTGTGGTGATGGCAACCTTCACCCACATTTACAAACCTTCACGCTTCACTGATGGAAGTTACGGCGTTTACTATGCAGGTCTATCTCAAGAAACAGCTATTCGTGAAACCGTATTTCATAGAGAAATTTTCTTACAGTCGACCAACGAAGATCCTTGTGAAATTACCATGCGTGTCTATCAAGGCAAAGTTTTGAAAGAATTTCATGATATTAGAACACCAGATTACCAACACTTACATCATCCTGATCATTACCAGCAGTCGCAAGAATTTGGCAGAATGCTGAGAGCAGAAAAAGCGTGGGGATTAATTTATCACAGTGTTAGGCATGAAGGTGGAATGTGTATTGCAGCGTTAAGACCACCAGCTATTTCTATCCCAGTTCAAGGTGCGCATTTAAGATATTATTGGGATGGGAATAAAATTGCGGTTGTTTTTAATACTGAGACGGTGATGAATTTTGATTGAAGTGTAGCCCGGATGACGCGCAGCGACA
>JBAQCP010000167.1:0-7540 GCA_049294295.1 Gammaproteobacteria bacterium
TACGCTACTCGCAATGACGGCTGCTGCTCCATCCAGGTTACGAAGTGGCTTCTGGCGTTGCTGAAATCTCTTGTGGTTGGCCACCGCCTGTTGTCACAATATTTGCAATCACTTGCACAACACCTAATCCTTTATAACCTTTCAACACTTCCTGTCGCTGCACAATCATTGTTGCTTGCAGTGGATTATAAAATTTAGACTTTTCATCGTACGGAGGCAAGGAATAAGTCATTAATAACGACATTTGATATTTCCAAGCATAAGCGCCACCCAAAATACCTTGTGCAACCAATTTAGGCGCCTCTATCACTTTTGCAGACACGATCATTTTGCGTTGATTTAAGGCAACCAAGTTATTATTCGCTTTCAATGCTTTCATATAATTTCCCCAGCCATAGCTGGTGAAATATTTTTCGGCACTCTGCAGTTGCTTTCTATAGTTGATGTAATCATAAGAAAATGTACTCTGTATGGCTTCAATAGCCCATGCCGTCACATCATCAGTTGACATATTAGGTTTATCGGTCGGAATGATTTCAATTAAACGACCCACGCTATCCGTTGCAAAATATAATGGCTGGGTTGGGTTCTTTCTCAAATACA
Source organism: Gammaproteobacteria bacterium (assembly GCA_049294295.1). Taxonomy (GTDB): domain Bacteria; phylum Pseudomonadota; class Gammaproteobacteria; order DSM-16500; family DSM-16500; genus Aquicella. The sequence goes on from JBAQCP010000167.1 coordinate 604, forward strand.
GATACATGCAAAACAGCATGACAATCACAATCAAACTGAGCGCAAACGCTGCCAAGGCCAAAAAGTATTGGCGTCGGTAAAAACTATTTCGTTCAAAAATTGCAGCTATTGCATCGTTTGCATTCATAAATTACACCATAACAAATTGGTCTATGCCTATACCTTGTGGATTTTGCGATGTCGGAACATGCACAATGGTGATGATGACGTAATAATTTCGCTTGGAGGTTGTATTCGCACTTTGATACGTCACTAAGAATGGAATTTGCACTCGCCAAGTATAGCCTTTATCTGGCAATGGACCCTGGTTAGAGATAACAGGAATACCAGCTACCACGCCACTCACAAACAACTGATCTTGCACAATAGTTGCAACTACCCGGCTAATAGACGATTGAAAATCATTCCAACCAGCTGGCGTGAAATAAGGGCGTACACCGGATATTTGTTTATCGTAATTGACGAAGTCAAAGGTGTAAGCGCTGGTAGCGGCTTTACTAGCCCAACGCAAAATGGTATCTGGCAGCAAATTAGGCTCATCATACGCTTTAAGCGCCATGACTTTACCATCTGCTTGTTTGGCTAAAAAAGCTGGCAGCGGTCTATGGAATAATTGGAACATGACAAAGCCTACTGCAATGACTAGCAATAGAATGACGCCCATCAATCCAATAATGAACCAGTGGTAATAACGACGATAAAAGTCATTATTGCGCGGTATGTATTTTGCTCTAACTGCATCCAATGCCATTCTTTTTCACCTAAAGATTTCCGGTAACGCGCTTGGGCATCGCTAATATTTTTCCGTCTGTCGTGTTGGCATAATAACTTTGCGGCGGTCTATTTAATATTTTATAAATAATCGCGCCGATTAGTAAAAATGTAATCACTAACGAGATGACTAACCAACGTAGCATTTTTCTGAATTGGTCGCGATAAAAATCGCTTTGTAGTCTTGCTATTTCGTGTCTTGCACCTAGCATTTATTACTACCCTTATCGCTATAATGAGGTGTAGCCTGGATGGAGTCACTGACTATACAATCAACTTTTCCAGTGTAATCTCAATTCGGTAATTATCATTATCCCATTCACCGCAATTAGTGGTAACTAAGTGGGTACCGCCATAACCCGTCGCATATAACACACGAGCATCTGCACCAGAGGCTATTAAATACCTTTCCACCTGATTCGCTTGTTGGCTGGATAATGCACGATCGACGCTATTGCTACCCGTGTCATCTGTATAAACAGACACTTTTACTAACATCTTAGTAAAGGAATTTAAATATTGAGTTAATAAGTTAAGTGTCGAGTAAGCCTGTGGTTTTATAGTCGACGTATAAGGATTAAAAATTCGAGCGGATGGTATCACTATCAAGACTTGATCACCCAATACAATGATATTGGCGCCTCTATTTTCTAATTTATCTTTCAGGGTGGTATGAGCGTCAATGTAAGCACCGTAGCTGCCACCTAAAATAGCACCCACTGCTAAACCAGGGAGCACACCAATACTAGAAGAATAAACAGCACCCGTCACCGCACCCGCTGTACCACCGATAAGGACACCTTTTGTTGCTTGACTGGAATTTTGATAGGCCTCGGAGATATCTGTATCACCGCTCACTAAATTCTTGGCATTACGAACACCTAAATCGATATTAGAGGCGGCATCTCTTTGCACCGCTGAGGATGCACAACCAGCCATTAGGACGCTAAAAAAAATTAAGAAGACAGCACGCATCTTGATCACAGACTCCACTTTGCTAGATATCCTCTTCCTGAGCCGATCCGTTAAGCGATTCAACATAATCACATAACTCTTCTGCAATAGCCACTACTTCTTCGCTAGGTAATAACACGTCTTCTGTCTCTGGTGGATAATTAGTTGCGGAGCTTAAATCTTTAATAATTTCATTCGCAATATTACCTACTTGGCCTGGTGATCGACCTAATAATCGCTCTAATACTTCTAATTTTTCTTTTGTATTTGCACGATTAGCGAGAGGCGCGTTAAAATCATCCCACTCACCCCTGCCAATCAACGCCTTCACATAATCATTCAATGCTACCTTGGTAAATATATTTAATTCGTTGCTGGTTGGTGCTTCATCACCACCAAACAAACTATCAATATCTTCATCTTCATCGTCTTCCTCTTCTTCCTCAACTTCGAAGCGTTTATTAAACGCAAGCAAAGCGGATAAAGAGCGCTCAATAGCAGTTCCTTCGGTTTGTGCTGCCATAGCATCACTTATAATCTGAATTTCTTCACCTTCTTCTTGCTCTAACTTAAATAATTCTTCATCTAAGTTAATCGATTTCAAATGTTCTAAGCGCTCTTCTAAATCATATAATAAACGATCTAATGGCGGCTCTACCTTCAAAAATTGATTAAGACGCATTCTTTCTGGCGGCTGTGGATTAGCATAAAACATTTTTGCGCGAATAATTTTAGATTTAAAGAAAATATGCGCCTCACCTTCTCGCTGTTCTTTTAAATCTAACAAATCGATACGCTGACGTTTTTCGGAAGAAGCACTGCGGCTATCCATGTAATTATTTAACAAACTGCCTGCGTTCGTTTGAAAAGAATCCACTTTGGTGACATAAGATTCACCGGCTGTTTTTTGGAAAAATTCCCAGGTTTCGAGCGGATCTTCTAATTTCATACAAATTTTAATATTGGTATTTGCACCGATGGAAGCTGCCTCTTCTTTAGATGCTTTCTGGAAGGCTGGCAAATCTTGTCCGGCAAAAATAACGGAGAAGCCGAGAGAACGTGCCTGTGCAGGTACAACTGCAAATCCTTTTACGGCATAGTAACCGTACTCATCTAAAATACACATGTACGGTGTTGCTGCATTCGTTGGCTTTCTCGAAATCACTTCGCGATACGTACCCTCAACCGAGTCACCCAAACCGGCTGCCATCATTGCTTTTAAAGAAGCAATAATCACTTTACCTAAGTTTGATAATTCATCAGGAGATTTTTCTAATGCTGGTAACAATACAACTAGAATACGACGATTTAAAACAACGTCTTTTAAATCCACTTCAGCCAAGTTAACACGAATAATATGGCCGTAAGTATCGGCTAACGAACCGAAAATCTTAGTGAGCTGCATGGTAATAAAGCCGTGTTGCTCCAAAACAGTCGAACCTTGCTTGCCTTTCTTGCCGGGATCATAACCTGGCAATGTTTTTAGATAGTTTTTAATAGGTTCTAAAATAACATCGGGTGCATCAGAAAGACTAACAGGCTCTTGATTATCACGCGGGAACATATAATCCATTGCAATCGCTTCTAGGCGCTGCAAATCGAAATAATTACGAATAGCATTAGCATCTAATAAAATCTTACCTTTATCACGCATATAAACTAAGACTTTCATCAGCGCTTCAACGAATACAATCGCACGACCCTTCCACATATCACCATCAGAACTTTGGCCACCTGAATCCATTAAACTAACAACTAGCTGAGATAGCATACTGGATGAACCATTACAAAATGGGTTCATCGTATTGGACAGACGTTTTTCTTGCGCACCGACAACGTCACGCGCACCGGTCATAAAGTTAATTAACAATAAATCATCTTCACGACCCATCGAACGGCACATCGAAAACACACTAGCGAATAGTGAGTTATCACCCTTACCATCTACATATAAGAAACCACTACCTTGAATAAGCGCATTATAAGAAAGCGAGGTCAGTGCAACGGTTTTACCACTACCGGTGGAACCAAAAATAAGAACGTGTGTACGCATGTCGTCGTTATTAAACCAAAGCTCGTCATTATCTGACTTACGATTGCCAAAAAATGAAATGCCGCGCGCTTTTCTAGGTTTATTGGTGCCAGGTAAAGGATCATTGTGATCATCTGCCTTAGAGCGTATCGGCATACGGAAAGGTAACGTTGCTTTTCTAGTGTATGCATACCAAAAGGTTAAAATCCCTGCGATACCAATGAATTCAGCCATGCTAGGAAAGAAAAATGCAGCGCCTGCAAAAAACACCATTAAGCAGGCACTATTCACCGGGTCTTTAAAGAAATCGACGATTTTCATACCCAAGGTACGGGTATCCCTCAGCAATAACTGCGGGGATAATTCATGTTGTTCGTCTAAACCGCGCATGCTTCCTACCTCAGCCTTAAGTTACTTCATCGGGGCGATAGATCACTTCTTTTAAAGCGATCTCTAATGCTTTAGTTGCTTCATCGACGATGGGCACCAATAACTTTTGTCCCGCCTGCTTTTCAGCTACCCAATGGGCAAAAATACCAGCTACCTCAGGAAATGGTGTTTGTCTACCGACTGTATTAAGCGTATACCATAATCGGCGGTCTAGGGGTTTTAACCAAAGAAAATCAGCCGATGCTTGCACGCCATCTTCACGCGCACCAGCCAACATGGATGCCATGACGGTCGTCACATAAGCATGTGTGGCTACAATTTTTTGAACGAGTTTAGTATTTTCATGTTTTGCAAGCAGCGCATCTACACCGCTAAAATTCATCTTGCCCGTCGAAGAAGCTGAGAACTGCGCCAATAGACGAGCCGCTTCATTGCTATCTGCATTAATACGTGCAGCAAATACAGCAAATAATGCTTTAATATGTGGTGGTAATCGTTTGACACCGGGCCATGTAGGACCTAATTGCAAAGCAAACACCTTGGTTGCTTCACCCTTTTTAAGTACCACGTCAATCTTGTCCCAATCGCGCCGACTCATTCCTTCGCGTCGTAAAGGACGCACTTCTTCTAATAGCCCATGACGTTTACAAAATTGGATAGGCGTCATCGCCATGGCCCAAGGACCGACATCAATATCCACTTTTAATAAATTCAAGTTGGTGACCGGGGTAATTTGCGGCCAATTGGATTTCTCTAAATTAGCAAATTCTTTCATGCTATAGACGCGTTTATACACACGAACGCTGTTACCGAAATAAACGACAAATGCCAAAATAACCATGAGAATGACAAATGGATAACGCAACCATTCGCCAACGCCATTGCCCATTACAATCAATTCACCAAAGGCTAGTTTGCGCTTGGAAGCGAGAGCTGATTGGATAGTGTAACGAAGATTCTCAAAGTAACTGCTGTCAAACCAGCTAAGAATATCTAATTCGAATAATTTAAGATGTAGGTAAAAAGCACCCATTTGTGCGCCAAATACATACCAAATGCCTAGAATAAACGCAAAACTAGCCGCCACTCCCCAGATAATACCTGCGGAATTGTCACCTTGATTACCACCTTGCGGAGCCCCAGCCATTGTTTACTCCTTCATTGCCTTGCCTGCCAGCATAACATGTTGCTTTGATTGGGAATAGCGGGGGGAGCTGTTTGTCATTGCGAGCAGCGTAGCCCGGCAAATCTTTTGCCGGGCTCTTTGCTAACATTCACGAAAAGCCCCGGCAAAAAGATTTGCCGGGCTACAAGTGCAACTCGCTCGGAACTTCATTGAGCGCTAAGACTCACCCAAATCAATTAATACTCTTCTTCTTGTCTTTGCTGTCTTTCTTTAATTTCATCTAAGGTCTTACAATCAATACATAAAGTCGCTGTTGGTCTTGCTTCCAAGCGGCGCAATCCAATTTCAACACCACATACTTCACAATAGCCATAATCCTTTTCACGAATAAGCTCTAATGATTCTTCTATCTTTTTTAATAACTTTCTTTCTCTATCACGCGTGCGTAATTCCAAGCGGAAATCTTCTTCTTGGCTGGCACGGTCGTTAGGATCAGGATAGTTAATGGCATCTTCTTTCATGTGAGTCACGATTTTATCGCCACCCTCAAGTAGACGCTGCCTCAAAGCCATCAAGATAGTTCTGAAGTGTTCTTGCATATGGACACCCATATATTCTTCCGTCTTTTTTTGCTTGTACGGATGAATGCCTAAAACGTCTAAGCTGGGTTCTAAAATATCTTTGTCTTTAGTTGCCATGATGATATCTCCTGCCCTGAGATTAATTGTAGTCCAAGTTTGTCAGCTATACCAAAAAAAGCTTATATCAGTAAATGTTTATCTAGTGATGTAGGATAAACGCTTAATTTGAGTAAATACAATGACGTTACCTGCACTTTCCTAGTGTAAATCGCTCCTGCCCAGACAAATCACAAACAGAATTTATTTCTGTGTACCTTGCCTGCTCAAAGAGCTCACGCGTCACTGGCCCCTGCCAGAACCCATGTTCGATCATCAAGTAGCCGTTAGATTTCAAATATCCTTTTGCCGCTTGAATAATTTCACGAATAGAATCAAATCCATCCAATCCTGAAACTAAAGCATTTCTTGGCTCAAATAGCAAACCATCTGCGTATAAGCCCCATTCTTCCTGGGCAATATAAGGCGGGTTGCTAATCATTAAGTCGAAATCAGCACTAGGTAAGGCCTCACACCAAGAACCTTGATAGAAAGAAACGTTATGAATTTGTAAGCGTTCTGCATTCTTTTTTGCAACCGCTAACGCGGCCTCACTAATGTCTGTCGCGCTAATTTGCCAAGCTGGATGCTCACTGGCGAGTGCCAACGCAACGGCGCCACTACCGGTGCCTAAATCAGCTGCTTTAATTTTTTCTTGGCCCTTAAACAAAGAGAGGGCCATTTCAATTAAACACTCTGTTTCAGGTCTTGGGATAAGCGTGGCTGGGGTGACTAATAAATCTAGTGACCAGAATTCTTTTTTGCCGGTGATGTAGGCAATGGGTTCGCCTTGGAGACGGCGGGCGATTAATGCGTTGAATTCAGCTTCAGCTTCTGGTGTTAGGATTTGTTCTGACCAGGCGCGGAGGTAAGTGCGAGGTTTGTTTAGGATAAAACTTAATAGTATTTCAGCATCTAAAAAAGGATCGTCAATCAGAGCCAGGGGGCAACCACTGTCATCCCGAGCATAGCGAGGGATCTCCATCT
>JBAQCP010000168.1:0-4543 GCA_049294295.1 Gammaproteobacteria bacterium
GGCTACACATATTAACAGTTATGAGACTTAGCTGAGGACGTTAACCTGAGTCGCAAACTCGCCTCTTTCGCCATTAGCTAATACGAAGCTAACGCGTTGGCCTTCTTTCAATTCTTTGTAACCTTCTGTTTGTACAGCTGAAAAGTGAACAAACACTTCACTGTCGCTTCCTTCAGGGGTAATAAAGCCGTAACCTTTGATTTTATTAAAACGCTTAACGGTACCCATTTGCATTGCTGAACATCCTCGATTTTCATATTTTGACCGAGTTTAGCATTGTTCGGCATTTATTTGTACAGAAAAGTGGGGGTTTGGTGGTTTTTGTGTGTGGTTATAGCGAGGGGTTGTCTTGCCACCATTGTCATTCCCGCGCAGGCGGGAACCCATCCATGAATTTACACCGGCTGTATATTTGGGATGGATTCCCGCTTGCGCGGGAATGACAGTGGTGGTAAGCAGGAATGACAGCGTGTAGCTAACTTTCCTGTACTGTTTCAGCGTCTTCCGGCAACGCTAACTCTACATCCACGCTATCCAACTCCGCTTTTTCAATCTGCACAAAGCGAGAAGTGATTTTCCTAGAAGAAATGTGCACTTGCTCAACGTCTGAATGCGCTTTGGCAATATTTTTAGCCAGATTATCCATACGCCCTTGGAAACGCTCAAAGTCATTAGCCAGCAGGCGTAAGTGCTTTTGAATTTCATGAACTTGTTTTCTCGTCGCGGCATCTTTCAATACGGCACGAGCAGTGGTGAGTACCGCCATCATCGTCGTCGGTGAAACCATCCAAATTTTAGCGCGTTGAGCGATTTCAACCAAGTCAGGATGGCGGGCATGGATTTCAGCAAAGATCGCTTCAGCAGGGATAAACATGAGGGCGCCGTCGGTTGTTTCGCCCGGAATAATGTATTTATCAGCAATATCTTGAATGTGTTTGCGGATGTTAATTTTAAATTGGCGTTCAGCGACCACTCGCTCTGCATCGGACGTGTTGGAGTCAACTAGTAACTTGTAATTTTCCAGTGGGAATTTAGCGTCAATCGCAATATTGCCAGTGGGTTCTGGTAAAAACAGCATGCAGTCTGGACGTTTATGGTTGCTTAATAAATGCTGGAAACTAAAGTTTTGTTCAGGAATCATGTTTCTGATTAACGCAGAAAGCTGTACTTCACCAAATGCACCACGTGAACGCTTGTCATTTAAAATTTCTTGAAGTGACATGACGCTGCTAGATAATTCGGTAATTTTTTTCTGCGCTGCATCAATTAGCGCCAAGCGTTTGATGACATCGCTAAATGTTTCATTGGTTTTCTCAAAACCGGCTGCTAATCGTTTTTCAACTTGCTGGTTAATTTCTTTTAATTTGGTTTCGGTGGTTTGTGTGAGCTGATCAACGCGTTTACCAAGGTCTTTGGCAGAATCATTCAAGGCTTCTTTTAATTGCACACGATTGTCTTGCGTACCTTTGTGTAAGGTATCTTGGAGGATTTTTAATGCATCCATTTGTCTTTCATCAAAACGCATACGATGATTGGCAAAGGCTTGCTGTAGTTGTTCTTTTAATTCAGCGGAATGCTGGGTTTGTTCTAAGCGAGAGAGACCGAGTTTTTCAATGATATTTTGTTGTAATTGATTGAGATTGATTAACAGGTTTTCTCGTTGTTGCTGCTCAGTGGTTTGCGTTTGTTTGGTGAGTTGAGCCAGTTGTTCAATGAGTTGTTGTGTATGTTGCTTAGATTGACGATTGCCTAACCATTGTTTAATGGATACGGCTAACACCAAAAATAAAATACCGCCGTTTAGGCCTAGTGCATAATACATCAACATCATTTTATCCTTTTAATTTGGGCTGGGCACAAGTCAGGGCTAAACAACAGCTATTGCCGTCATTGTGAGCGCAGTGGCTGTAGCTACCTCGGCACAAACGCATATCTATCTACCGGCTGCACGGTCTTAATTAAACCATTTTTCTGCATAAATTTTGCGAAGTCTTGCCATTCTTGTGGATTAAAATACGCTGGATCTTTCGCAAAGTAAGGTATTGTAACAAACCACGACTGTCTGTTCACGGGATTGTTGGCTTCTGGGTAATCTTTGGCAAATGCGAGCCAGGCCGCTTCGGGGTGTGCTTTTAAATAAAGAGTCGCTTTTTTAATAGCAGCCAAGAACTTAGGTAGTCGAGGATCTTCTTTTTTTGTTGTGTTTGTAATAAAAATCAAAACGTTATAAGTGGGTACGCCGTACTGTTCAGGGTAAAAGGTAACCAATTGTTGGCCTGCTGATGTTAGCTGCAGAATTTCCACATTACGCATCACATCGGTTATCACATCCACTTGGCGGGACAGTAAAGCTTGGGTTAAATTGTAGTTAATAGTCACCAGTTCTATTTCGCTTGGTTTGATGCCTGCTTTAGCAAGGACGACATTGAGTAAAATGTTGCCCATACTATTGCTGCCTACCCCAATTTTTTTTCCTTTTAAATCGCTAATCGTCTTAATCTGGCTTTGCTTGAGTGCAATCATACAATCGAGCGGTTGGTCAATAAGCGTGCCAAAGCGAATAAGTGGCAATCCCTGATCAACAAATTCAATTAAATGTGGTTCGTAGCTAATGCCAATATCTACTTTGCCAGTGGCCACTAGCTTTGGCGGATCGTGAGGATCGGCGGGGCCGATAATATCCACGTCTAATCCTTGTTCTTTAAAATAACCTTGCTGTTTCGCAATGATTAGCGGGGCATGATCAGGATTAGGAAACCAATCTAAAATGACGGATAACTTTTCTGCATAAACCAAGGATGAGCAAAAAAGCATAAGTAAGAAAGTGATAATATTAGATTTCATTTTGGTTGTTCCCACCAAATATAAGTTTTTAATAATTGATCAACGACAAAATATAAAAGCAAAGAAAGCGCGGTAATAATGATTAAAGCGGCAAACACCGTATCAATTTGCATGCGAGCATTCGCATTCATCATGAGATAACCTAAGCCTTGGCTTGCACCGACCCACTCACCAATAATGGCACCCATGGGTGCAATCACAGCCGCAATACGTATGCCGGATGCGAGGCTGGGTAAGGCTGCAGGGATACGAATATGCCAGGTTATTTTCCAGGCGCTGGCTTGCATCGTTTTAGCTAAATCTAACCAGGCCGTAGGCGTGTTTTTTAAACCATCGTAAAAGGCGCTCATCACTGGGAAAAAAATCATAAGAGCGGTAACAGTAATTTTGGATGCCATGCCATACCCAAGCCAAATGACGAGTATAGGAGCAAGTGCAAAAATCGGAATCGCTTGGCTGATAATCACTAAGGGTAATATCCACCAAGCAAAAGGTTTACATAGCGAGGCTATTAACGCTGTGATACAACCGAGCATAATACCTAAGATAAAGCCCAGTAATATTTCTTCTAATGTTGGCAGGGTTTGTGCAAGCAGCAAATGAGATTGTTCTAGTAGTACTTTACTGACTTGTAAGGGTGAGGGAAGAATATAATCAGGTAATTGCGTTGCGACATGCAGCAATTGCCACGCAAATGTCAGTGTTAATAAAATAAAAGTAAAGCGCAGCGTATTCGTTAACATACGTTATCCTCATTCATAGCTAGTAACAAAGTCGATTGAAGATCAAGCATGTCAATATTGTTTAGCGTGCGCGGTTTGGGGGTATTTAGATGTAACACCTGCTTTAACGTTGCGGGTTTGTCTTGCATTAAATAAATATCATCAGCGAGTCTAAGCGCTTCAAGTGGATCATGTGTGATAAATATGACGGTTTTATTTTTTAATAGGTCTAGGCTCAAATTTTGCAAGCGATAGCGGGTGATGGTATCGACTGCAGAAAACGGTTCATCCATTAAAATAATAGGCTTGTCAGACATCAATGTTCGGGTTAAAGCAGCGCGTTGACGCATGCCACCCGATAATTCATGTGGATAAAGGTGTACTGCTTTTTCTAGACCAACAGCCGCTAATAATGAAAGCGCTTTTTCTCGTTGTTTTTTTTGTGAGGGATGAAGTTTGTGAGCTAATAACGCATTATCTAAAACAGTTAACCACGGAAGTAATAAATCGGTTTGTGCCATATAGGCAATTTGATCTACAAGGGGTGAAATAAAGCCAGAAGTCATTTGGTTGGCATTAGTTAAGCCTGCTAGCAATCGTAATAACGAGCTTTTACCTGCACCACTTGAGCCTAGTATGCCGGTCCAACTACCTTCTGAAATAGAAAGATTCAGTTGTTTAAAGACAACACGTTGCCCATAAGCGAGCGTGAGATTAGTCAATTGAATAAGCGGTGTATTCACTTCTTCCTCCGCCAGAATGATCTGGATCAGGTTGTAAGGGTCACCTCGGTATTGAGGTTTCTCAGCCCTAAGGCTCCCCTGAGTGTGAGGGCACTATAAAGTGAATTAAAGTGCCGTGCAATCAATTAAGAAGGTGCCAAGATAGCACATTGAATCATTTGGAAATTTACAGTAAGTGTAGCCCGGCAAATCTTTTGCCGGGGCTTTTCGTGAATGTTAGCAAAGAGCCCCGGC
>JBAQCP010000169.1:0-7666 GCA_049294295.1 Gammaproteobacteria bacterium
CTACTGTCATTCCGGCGAAAGCCGGAATGACAGTAGTGGCTCACAATGACGGCAGTGACTCCGGAATGAACTATCCAGCAAACATTTGCTGTCTACGCTCTCTCTCTTCTGCACAAGCAACACAGAATTTAAAACCTAACGCTTGGCGCGCTTCTGGCATGTCATCTTCACATTCTAGGCAGAATTTGCTGCCGACAACGTTCTGAGAGGCGCTGCTTTGGCGAATTTTATCTATCGCGCGGGCTAATTCGTTATCAATTAACGTACTAGCAAAATCAACATCATCAGCCATTGGGTATTCCCCTCTCGAAAAAAGGGGGCATTGTAATGGAAACTATTTCAAATCACCATAACAACTTTGCAAAACCGATAATGCCGCCACTGTTGCGGTCTCTGTACGCAACACACGCGGCCCCAAATTCAAGCTCGAAAAACCTTTCTGATTCGCCATGCTCACTTCTTGATCGCTCAAACCACCCTCGGGCCCAATCAATACCGCTACCGATGATTGATCAGCAATACTAACATTTGCCAACTTCTGCTCTACATGCGGCGACAACACAAATGCATGATCCATTGTCGCCACATCCAACCATTCTGCTAAGGTCTGTGGCGGCATGATCTCAGGCAGCTTATTCCGCCCAGATTGCTCGCAGGCGCTAATAATGACAGACTGCCAATGCTCTATCCGCTTTTCTTCTCTATCACCGGACAAACGCACGTTGCAACGTTCAGTCACCAGAGGAATAATCTTACTCACCCCCAATTCCACCGCTTTTTGCACAATAAAATCCATCTTCTCACCGCGAGCGATACCTTGAGCTAAATAAATATGAATAGGCGATTCAACGTCTCTATCCACAAAACGCAACAATTCTACGGTGACTGCTTTTTTATCAATATGCGCAATCACCGCCTCATACTCACCACCCTCTCCATTAAAAATGGTTAGATGATCACCTACAGCGGCACGTAAGACTCTCGCCAAATGATGCGTTGCTTTTTCATCCAACCGAATAGTGGATTGATTTTGTAACAGCATATTTTGATAAATTCGCATCACTCACTCTCAGGATTAATAGCTAAACGATAGTCTTCAACCGGCACACCGCCAATTAGATGCTCTTGAATAATCCGCTCCAAGACTTCAGGTGTACAAGAATGATACCAAACACCTTCTGGATAAACGACGGCGATCGGACCTTGCTGACAGACACGCAAACAATCGGCCCTCGTTCGATAGACACCACCTTGGCCCGTCAGATGCAATTCTTCTAGGCGTCGCTTAAGATACGACCAAGCAGCATGGCCTTCTGCATGTTGACAACATTTGGGCGCATCTTGATCACCACATAGAAAAATATGCCGTTGGATGTCTTTTATGTGCAATCTTACTAGTCGTTGCTCTAATGTTTCATTAATCATGCTGGTAAAACTTCCGTTCTGGTCTTTAATTGAATATGATAACGCCCCTGTTCTTGTTGTGCACAGGTAGCGCGAATTATGAAGCTTTACATCCAAACTCACGGCTGTCAAATGAATGAATACGATTCCAATAAAATGGCAGACGTTCTCATTGATTCTCATCAAATGATAAAAACCGACATTCCTGAAGAAGCGGATGTACTACTGTTAAATACTTGCTCAATTAGAGAAAGAGCGCAAGATAAGGTTTATTCTCAGCTAGGCAGATGGCGCGAATTAAAATTAGCCAAGCCTGATTTAATTATTGGCGTCGGCGGCTGCGTTGCCAGCCAAGAAGGCGACGCACTTTTAAAGCGTGCACCTTATATCGATTTGATATTTGGCCCGCAAACCATACATCGCTTAGGCGACATGCTAAACGAACGGAAAACCCGTCGCAAAGCAGTCGTTGATGTCAGCTTCCCTGAAATTGAAAAATTTGATCGCTTACCTCAGCCAAAAGCAGATGGTCCGATCGCCTCCGTCACTATTATGGAAGGCTGTAGCAAGTATTGCAGTTTTTGCGTTGTACCTTATACCCGCGGTACCGAAATTAGCAGACCATTAGATGACGTATTGGCAGAAACCGCCGCCTTACTTGAGCAAGGCGTTAAAGAAATCACCCTGCTCGGTCAAAATGTGAATGACTACCAAGGCCCAACACACGAAGGCGAAACAGCAGACTTAGCAGCGTTAATAGAATTAATTGCGGCAATGGATGGTATTGAACGTATTCGTTTCACCACCTCACATCCTTTAGCATTTTCTAATCGCCTCATTCAGGCTTATGCCGACATCCCGCAATTAGCTAATCAATTGCACTTGCCGGTACAAAGCGGTTCTGATCGTATTTTAGCCGCCATGAAACGCGGTTATACGGCGCTGGAATTTAAAGCCAAGATTCGCCGCTTACGCAAAGCACGTCCTGACATCTGTATTTCATCAGATTTCATTATTGGCTTCCCTGGTGAAACCGAAGAAGATTTCTTAGCAACGATGGATTTAGTCCAAGAAGTCGGGTTTGATCATTCCTTTAGTTTTATTTATAGCCCACGCCCAGGCACACCGGCGGCGCAAATCCCTGATGACGTTTCTATGGAAGTCAAAAAGCAGCGATTAAATCTTTTGCAAGCTAGGCTCATGCAAAATGGCCGTCGTATCAGCGCCGACATGGTCGGCACGACCCAACGTATCTTAGTGGCTGGCTTCTCTGAGCGTTATCCCGACAAACTTTACGGTCGCACAGAAAATAATAGGATTGTTAATTTTTACGGCAACCCTGAATTAATTGGTCAAATGGTGAAAATTCACATTACTAGCGCCATGACCAACACCTTAGACGGTGAGCAAATACTTCATTAATTTAGATAAAATATTACTAGCCATGGAGTGGCTAGTATGGGCTATAATGAAAGTATCCAGTCACTTTGGAGGTAGATAGCCACTTTGAGCACACTCCTATATTCTGAAAGCCTGACATTGGCACCTGAAGACAACAACCGTCTTTTTAATCTCTGCGGTAAACTCAACGAGCATCTTAAATTAATAGAAAAACGCCTTGGTGTTTTAATCAAACATCGCGGGTTTACGTTTTCTATTATTGGGGAACCCGACGCGGTGAAAAAAGCACGGCATACTCTAAACGACCTTTATGAGGAAACGGAAAAAGTTACCCTACTAGAGCCTAAGGAGATTCATTTGTATCTACAGACCTTAAACAAAAAGTCTCAAGATCTCGCAGGAAGCAAGGATCCGCATCAAAAATACGATGCGACTAAAGATAAAGACGCTCATTATGATATCCGTTTAAGAAAAAATAGCATTGCTGCAAGGGGTGATAACCAAGTTCACTTCATTAAAAGCATTCTGCAGAATGATATTAGCTTCGGGGTAGGGCCTGCCGGTACGGGTAAAACGTATTTAGCAGTAGCTTGTGCTGTCCAGGCGTTAGAAATGGAAAGTGTGAATCGCATTATTTTAGTCAGACCGATTGTTGAGGCTGGCGAAAAATTAGGTTTCTTACCTGGCGATATCTCCCAAAAAGTGCATCCTTATTTACGCCCGCTTTACGATGCCTTGTATGAAATGATGGGCATGGAAAGGGTCAACCAGTTAATGGAAAAGAACACCATTGAATTGCTGCCACTCGCTTATATGCGCGGCCGCTCACTCAATGATTCTTTCATTATTTTAGACGAAGGCCAAAACACCACGCTAGAACAAATGAAAATGTTCTTAACGCGTTTAGGCTTTAACTCTAAAGCAGTCATTACGGGTGATATTACCCAGATTGACTTAAACAATCGCCGTGATTCAGGCTTGATACACGCTACTGAAGTGCTGAAAGACACCCAAGGAATTGGTTTTACTCATTTCCAAACCCGGGATGTTGTTCGCCACCCTATCGTGCAAACTATCGTCGAAGCCTATGAAGCGCACGAAGCTAAATTGAAAAAAACATAGACATAAATACTAATGACTTATGAAATAACCATACAACACGCTGCGGACAAGTCACTTGTCCCAGCGAATGCTTTATTAAAATCGTATGCCAAAGAGGCATTACAACGAAAATTTGCGGGTGCTGAATTAAATATTCGTATTGTTAGCATCCCAGAAATGACAGAACTTAACACCACCTATCGTCATAAAACTGGTCCTACTAATGTGCTATCTTTCCCCTTTGACATGCCTGATGGCATTGAATTAGATCTGCCTATTCTGGGTGATCTAGTCATTTGTGCTGATGTGGTTAATCAAGAAGCATTAGATCAAGGCAAAACGCGTGAGGCGCATTGGGCCCATATGGTGGTGCATGGCGTACTGCACTTATTGGGTTATGATCATGAAAATGATCAGGATGCAGAGCTCATGGAATCTATCGAAATTACCATTATGGATAAATTAAAATTCCCTAATCCTTATGACCTTAAACAAGACATTGAACATCATGACTGATAAACCTCGCAACTGGTTAGAACGTTTAAGCACTTTAATTGCGCGCGAACCGCAAGATAAAGAGCAGCTCCTTGAAATTTTACATGACGCGGAAGATAGAGATATTTTAAGCACCGATATGCTAGGTATGATACAGCGCATCTTACAAGTATCAGAAATGCAAGTGCGCGATGTCATGGTACCTAAAGTGCAAATGATCGTTGTTGAAAAAGATATTACACTTGAAGAATTGCTGCCGCTGGTGATTGAATCTGGCCACTCACGCTTCCCTGTGGTTGATCCTAACAATAAAGATATTCTTGGTATTTTATTGGCTAAAGATATTTTGCAGCACTTTACCAGCGCCGATAAAAAGCCGTTTGATATTAATAAAATTATCAGACCTGCCGTTTTTGCGCCGCAAAGTAAACGCTTGGACATTTTGTTAAGAGAATTCCGCGTTAATCGCAATCATATAGCGATTGTATTAGACGAATATAGCCATGTTGCAGGCTTAGTCACGATTGAAGACGTGCTGGAACAGATTGTTGGTGAGATTGAAGATGAATACGACATTGATGAAGATGATGTTTATATTAAGCAATTAACTGATGGTACGTATATTGTTAAAGCACAGACGCCGATTGAAGAATTTAATGCGTACTTCGGTGCTGAGTTTAGTGATGATGAATTTGATACGATAGGCGGAATTGTACTCCGAGAATTTGGACATTTGCCTAAGCGGAATGAAATGCTTAAACTGGATCAGTGGCGATTTAAAGTATTGCATAGTGATAATCGTCGGATTTATTTGATGGAAGTGAAGCCGGTGAAGAAAAAGGAAGGGCATTAGGTGTAAATTATTTCCTTTGCCCCGACTATTTGTTTATATACGCTACAACTTTAATGATGGCGGCTTAATATACTTTTCACCAGATAACAAATTGACTCTAAACGCTAATGCCCCCAAACTTTCGCAAATTTCATATATCTTTTCTGCAACCTCCCTATTTGCTGCTGTTAACAATGTTTTTTTATTCAGCGGATGGATTGCAAAAAATGTTCTTATCATTGCTTCATACACAATGGGGTTCGTATCTTTAGTGGTAATTTCATTTTGCAACACTTCAAATCCAACTTTAATATTCGGCCTGATTTGCTTACTGAATACAACGCTAGATAGCTGATTCTTGGTGCCATGATAACGCTCAGTAGCACGCCAATTTACACAAATTTTCTTGATTCTATCAACCTTAGTTAACAAATTTGATTCTTTGCCGGACGCCACATCCTCCTTCACCATCACTGCCTTGCTTTTTCTATAGGCAATCGCATTTAATTCATCACTTTCTTTTAACTCATCTCGTTTCAAAATCATAGGCTTATTCATATCGGCTAACTGGTTTGACTGTTGATAACTTTTTCCAAGCACCCCAACAATATCTCGGCATAACATTCTAGCGCTGTCCTTTAATCCAAAAGACCCGGGTGTATTGCCCACTGCTAATTCCTGCAATTTATTTGAATTAAATAACGGCACAAAAATATTAATAAATTGCTGACGATTATCGCCTTGATCATCATAACGCGGCAACATACCGTATCTTTCGGTATAGATAAGGATAGCTTGGCGATATAAATCATCAAAACCTGTTCTATCTTTACCACTTTTACAGTTAGTGGAGACCATGCCACCCATTGCCTCTACTAACAATTCGGTGTAAGCAACTTTATATGCATTAAAATTTCTCGCTAAACCGGTAAATTGGGTTTTTCTATGCATCAATTCTAATTCGGCTTTTAGCATTTTAATTAATTTTAATTTGCGTTCTTGTTCCTGGTCTAAGTTGCATTTGCTAGCTAAAGAAACAAACTTATTCGCATACTGCAAAATACGTATATTATGGTCCCAGCGACCGGAAACCTCTTTCGAAAAAAATCCGGATTCTGCAGCAAATAGTCTTAAAAAATTAACAGGATCATTGCCAGTGACCACGATAAAATCAGCATGCAAATAACTTTTATTGGAAACTGCATTTTTTTGGATATTAGCTAATTGATTATCCTGACCACCACCGACTGTATCGCTTAGAATAGATTGGAAATATAATAATGGCTTTATAGATATGCCTGGCCAAGCACGATTAAAGTTTTCATGCGCCAAGACAGCCATAACATCTAATACTTGATCAGCATTTTCATTCGTTTGTGACTCGCGATCGATCTCAGGCATCTTATAGGGAACATAGGTCCCACTTTTAATGCTGTCAGAAATAACACGTTCGCCTTTAACAATAAAACTTCTTCTAATGTTTTGCACACCAGGTATATGCGACATAGCTGATGATTGATAAAGGGATTCGAATGCTTCCCATTGGATCTGATTAGCAAGAAGGCTAGGAACACGCTGAATTAACCAATCTCGCTCCCATAGCGATAAGCGCTCAAACCAAGCGGGCTTATTATCTGTGTGTATTTTAACAAGCTCTTTTTTTTGCGCTTGTGTTAAGGGATTTTTTAACGAAATATTTAGCTGGGTAGTTACCTCGCCATGCTCGGTTGTTTCATTTACAAATATCGTTGGTTGATAATCTGCTACGAAATATCGTTCTGCTAAGCGTACTTGCCGTAAAACAACCTTATAATCCTGGTGTGTTTCAATTTGGATACACCTGACAAGCTCATCAACAAAAATATTAACGTCGTCCTCTATGAATGATTTTTTTGCTTTTATCTTTTTCATAAAATGATGTATCAGTGAAAACAAGTTGGCCCTTTTAACGGCATCAACTTGCAAATACTGATTTGAAAATAGCAAAGCATTAGTCACACCCGCTAATAAACTAAGCTGTCTTAATTTAATTGCACCGACTTCAGCCTCAATAAATTGAGCATCCGTTAAAGGAGTACCATTGTATTTAGTATAAATAGCATTAATTTTTTTACCATTAGCGCTTATTTCTACTCGTTTATATTCGTTAGGAGGGTTGGGATATTTTGCTTGTTCATAGTGATGCATTTCTTCGATAATTTGATTCAATAAAGAAGAAGCACTTGACCAACGGGGTGCTGGTACGCCTAGTTTCAGCATATCTAATAGGGATAAAGGATTTAATTGCTCTACGCCAAACATCATCTTGCTACTCGGCCAGGTTTTAATAAAGTATACCTTACTCTCTTCTAAGCTACAAAAACCAAAAATAAACATGAATAAAATCAATATGACACTACTGCCGTCATTGCGAGCCACTACTGTCATTCCCGC
>JBAQCP010000170.1:0-6112 GCA_049294295.1 Gammaproteobacteria bacterium
TTCCCGCTTTCGCGGGAATGACAGTAGCGGCTCGCAATGACGGCTACGGCACCATCAAAGCAACACATTTTCTTCCATTAAAATCTTAGGCTCTTCACCCACTCTTTCATTGCGTAATATAATCTCACGATGTGGATGCGGCGCTTTAATGCCGTGTTGACCAAACGCATCCCAAATATTCATCAATACCGCAGACATTACACTCACCCTAGATTTGACAAGACGAATATTCACAAAATACCGCAGCTCAAAATCAATTAAGGTATCTGTCATTTCTTTCAAATAAACTTCTGGCGGTGGATCGTTTAAAATTTCTTTGTAATTAGTCAATACTTTTTGAATAATCACTTTCACAGCATGCGGATTATCTTGGCGGCTAATTTTAATATGGGCAACGCTACGCACAATATTGTCTTTAGCAGTCCAGTTGGTAAATGCTTTATTAAATATCTCGGCATTTGGCACCACTAACTCCATATGATCCCAGGTACGCACTGTGACTGCTCGACCACCAATATGCGTTACCTCACCTTCTGTGTTATTAACACTAACAATATCACCCACTCGAAGCGGCCTTTCTAGTAGAATTAAAAAACCACAAACGAAGTTATTCGCTAAATCTCTTAAGCCCAAACCAACACCGAATGCAAAGATACCTGCAACGGCTGCTAACGCACGCCAATCAATACCCAATACACGCAAGCAAATGACGGCACCAACGGTCACCACACTATATTGACTCAAAATAGCAATACTATTTCGTATCCCCATATCTTTCGTACGCGATAACAACAGACGATAAACAAATTCTCGTGTCCATCTTGCCGTCCAAGAAAAAATGGAAATCACAATGAATAATTCAATCATGCTCAATGGCGTAATCGTTGTATTTAATACATGCGCTAATTCGTACTGAAGCAAACGACCGAGGCGCTCTACAATGGGTGACTGCTTATCCCAACCATATAGCAAAAATAATACTGCACCACTCACTAAAAATAGCGTAATACGCAATATCCTATGCAGTGGTTTTAAAAACGCCTCAGTCCACAACCAACCATTGTAAACATGTTGAATCATCAGGCTGGATAAATGTTCCATGGCATCAGTTAATAAACCACGCAACACTAGATAGCAAACCAGCACGAATAAGAAAATACCTTCATACCAAGAAACCGTCATCACTAAATTGACATAACCAAACATGCCAATAATAGAATTACCAAACATCAGCAATGGCACCATGACACCAACTAAGCGAATACTCTTTTGAATATAAGGATGACGCTGCTCCATATGGGAAAGAATAAGATTGGAGACAACATTCCAAGAAACGAGTAACAACAAAGACACCATCATCAAGAAGAATAAGAAAATAGTATCGCACAATGTTTTAACTTCGTAAATGAGCGGCAATTGATGCACGAAAACCGTTAAAGCAGTGACAATACCACCACCCCAAATTAACCGTTTGAGCCTTCTAAACAATCTAACATCATGACCCGTTGTATCATGTGTTGTTTCCACCAAACAAATATGAGCCATCCCCATAATGGCTTTTGAAACTAACCACACTGACCATAAATAAACAATAAACATATAGTGCTGCGTAGGCACTTCAAAGAAAAACATCACGCCAACAAGATTAATCAGCAATAGCACATCTAACAAATTGTGCTTCAACCATTGCAAACTGACCCATTTAGAATTAATGGCATTGCGCCAATTAGAAGGTTTGCTGGTAACTTTTTTTACCCAGCCACGTGCTGTAAAAAATAGCGAACCTATCATCAACTCTGCAAATGCAAACAAACTCCAACCCAAAGCAGTTGCCTCATTAAATGCCTTCACTAAATAATGGGCCAGACTCTTCACCACTTGAAAAGCTAACGCGGGAACTAACAACGCTTCTTTGCCAACATCAAACAATGCTTTACTACCGATGCCAGGCAAACCACGCCTAGAAGACAATTCCACTTGCAAGGCTTGATCAATAGCGACTCTAAGCTCAATTAATTGATCAGTTAATTTAGTTAAGCTAACTTGAGATGTTTTATATTTTTTAGCGAGTCCATTTAGATTATTAGCATACAGTTGAATCTGCTCACCTTCATAGCGACGTTTGTCCATACTGGTAATATGCTTATCCAGCACCGCCAATCTTGCTATAACGACATTATTCAATCGAGCTATTTGCTTGTTTAATGCAGCAATTTGCTCATTCATTTCATTGAGCAAACTAATCGAGTTACCACGCAAAATCGATAACTTAATTTGCTGGACTTGATCTGTGTAACGGGCAATTAATGACAACGTGTAAGCAGAGTTAGCATTTTCATTGGCATTAAAAATATTACGCTCAACATTGGTATACTCTGCTCGGCTTTCAATCGGATCTAACTTATTTAACTCTGCATATAACACCGTTAATTGCTGTAACCACTGATTTTGCTGTTCTTGAAACGCCAATTCATCTTTTGCTTGCTGCTGTTTAATATGCAGCATTTTGCTAGATTTCAATAAAGCATTGATACGGGCATATTTATCTTTATGGATTTGCAACACATTGTTCGCAACACCCTGCAAGTCTTGCAAATGCTTTACTCGCGCCTTTTCTAACCGCATGATCTTTGTTTGATAAGTTAAATCAGCATGCAACTCTTCCACATTAGCAATTTCTTTATGCGCTACTTTAAAACCAAAAATATTTAATATATTTAATTGATTTTCAATTTCCTGAATATTTTTTTCTAAGCGCGCCAATGATTGCTGCGCATCCACCAACTCAATATCAATACTATCCAAATTAGACTGTGATACCGAAATTTGCAGTGAGGTTTTATCTAGAATACTTTTACTGGCTTTTTCGACAACTAGTGCGGGTATTTCTCTATCATTTTCTGCTTGTAACTGCGCAAGTTCCGCCTGCTCTTGAATGAAACGATTTTGCAATAAGATATTTTGCTGGGTGACTAATTGCTCATGCTCAATCGTTGTCTCACTATCTAGATTAGCAGCTGATGCGTAGACACCAGGCAAACAAAGAAGCGCCAATGTCAGCATGCAAAGCGTCCAACTCTTTTTAATTGACGGCAACATGCGCATACTCCAACACCTCTTTTTTAAGCAGCATAAGAAATAAGATTCCAGGAAAGCAGAGTACAAATGACCACCAGAAAAAAGGAGCCCAACCCAAATTAAGCACCAGCACCCCCGCCAGCGGACCTAAAAAGACACGGCCCAAGGAAGCAAGCGCTGATAGTAATGCAAATTGACTAGCGGTATAGCGGTGGTTACATAGCGACATCAAAAATGCCAACAATGCGGCCGTACTTAAACCACTGCAAAAATTTTCAATAAAAATGGACATCGCCATTAAGGTAAAATGCTTACCAACCATCGCGAGCAAGACGAAAGTTAAATTAGAAAAAGCCTGCGCTAATCCAAACCAAAGCAAGGCTCGATAGATATCGCATTTAGTTAATATCGCACCGCCCACAAACGCACCCAATACGGTTGCTACGAAACTCACGACTTTATAAGCCACCCCCACCTCAGTGAGCGTAAAGCCTAAACCATGCAATAAGAAATTAGTCATCAAAGAGAGCGCTAATGCATCACCGATTTTATAAAAAATAATAAATAGCACTAACAGCCATAATTTGTCCCGCTGTAAAAAGTCCATGGCAGCTAATTTAATCGTATGGAATAAGCTGCCAGAGGCCACCGGTAATTCTACTGTGCGTGGCGCAAAAAAAGTAACAATCATGGTGACTAATACTAAGGCCGCCATTAATTCATACGTCACCTTCCAACCTAGATGATCCGCAAAAATTAGCGCCAAGCCGCCTGACATAAGAATCGCAACGCGATAGGCAAAAATGTAATAAGCCGCCCCTAACCCGCGTTCTTCTGCTGGCAAAATATCGGTTTGATAAGCAGTAATAGAAATATCTTGAGAAGCGGAAAAGAAGGCAACAGCAAAAGCCATCACACCCATTAAATGCGCCTCTGTTGTCGGCTGCATATTAGCCAATAAAAACAGAGCAACGACCAACCCCAACTGCATCGCCATAATCCAACCACGACGCCTGCCCAATACCGGCCAACCGTAATAATCCATTAAAGGCGCCCAAAGGAATTTAAGTGTATAAGGAATGCCCAGCAGAGACAGCGCTCCGATGGTTACAATATGGACACCAGAATCTGTAAACCATGCTTGCAGCGTAGAACCGGTTAAGGCCAACGGCAAACCGGAAGCAAATCCTAAGACCCAAATCGCTAATAATCGTTGATTCACCCAGATTGTATTGGTTGATATAGACATGGCATTAAATCATCGCTGGAGAGATTAAATTGTACGCTATATTAGCACCAACTAGTTACATTAGGTAGCCCGCATGCAATGCTGAGGGATCGACGCATAATTAAGAGGCGTTTAATAGACTCTACTACTGCCGCTATTGCACGCAGGTATCCAGCAAAGCAACACCCCTCCTGGATCCCGCGCCTTCGCGCGGGACGACGAAAATTTTGCCCTAATTATGCGTCGATCCCTCAGCATGCAATGCAGGGCTCGCTACAAATGAAATGTCACTCAAAAAGATAAATTGATGTCTACTTCATCTATACTTAGAATACTGTACACAACGCCTTCAATAAATAGGATTTATAAATGAGTATCAGCGTTTTTGATCTTTTCTCCATTGGGATTGGCCCCTCCAGCTCACACACAGTTGGCCCCATGAAAGCCGCCAGAACCTTTGTTTCCGAGCTTCAAAATGATCAATTAGCAGCAACCGCCCGCATTCAAGTTGAATTATTTGGTTCTTTAGCTTTCACAGGCAAAGGACATGGAACAGATTTAGCTATTTTATTAGGACTTGAAGGTCAAGCACCTGATACCGTCGATCCTGACGTCATTAAACCACGCGCCAAAGAAATTATCGAAACTAACCAAATTAACTTAGGCGGCAGCCACGTACTGCCATTCAACTACCTCAATGATTTTATTTATAACTTCAATGACTTACTGCCCTTTCATACAAATGGGATGCGCTTTACTGCATTTGATCAAGCGGGCAATATTATTAAAGCCGGTATTTTTTATTCGATAGGCGGCGGATTCATCCTCACTGATGAACAAGCCAATCACCCACATACCGTTACCTTAAGCAATATGCCCTACCCCTTTACGACGGCTAAAAAACTACTTGAGCTATGCGAGACTAACCAACTCAGCATTAAAGACTTAATGCTAAAAAATGAAAGCAGCTTAAGATCCGAAGAAGAGGTAAAAGCAGGCTTGATGCATATTGCAAGTATCATGCAAGACTGCATCGCAAAAGGCTGCGATACCGGAGGTATTTTACCAGGTGGCTTAAATGTCAAACGTCGAGCTCCCGGGCTCTATGCCAAATTACAGGCAAAAGGTAAACCTAAATCACACGAATATTTAGACAGCATGGGCTGGCTTAATCTCTACGCTATCGCAGTCAATGAAGAAAATGCAGCGGGTGGTCGAGTGGTAACCGCGCCTACCAATGGTGCTGCAGGAATCATCCCCGCTGTCTTGCATTATTATTTAACGTTCTATCCAGACGCCAAACCAGAACATGCGATTGATTTTTTATTAGTTGCTGGCGCCATTGCCATTCTTTACAAAAAAGGCGCGTCTATTTCAGGTGCCGAAGTAGGATGTCAGGGTGAAGTTGGCGTGGCAAGCTCCATGGCAGCGGGTGCTCTAACAGCTGTCTTAGGCGGCACACTTTATCAAATTGAGAATGCAGCTGAAATTGCAATGGAACATCATTTAGGAATGACTTGCGATCCGATTAATGGATTAGTGCAAATTCCATGCATAGAACGTAATGCCATGGGATCTGTTAAAGCAGTCAACGCTTCCTATCTTGCCTTATTAGGCGACGGCACACATCACGTCACGTTAGATAAAGTGATTGCGACGATGAAACAAACTGGCAAAGATATGATGAGTATCTACAAAGAAACCTCTTTAGGAGGATTAGCGGCAAATCTGCCTGAATGTTAGATACTAATCAGGTGGGGTTGTGTAGTTGTGTAGCCTGGATGGAGCGTAGCGAAATCCGGGTTT
>JBAQCP010000171.1:0-7926 GCA_049294295.1 Gammaproteobacteria bacterium
ATTCATCTAAAATATCATTTGTAATAGCCATAGGTTCATCCTTATTGGTTAGTACCTTCATTGGTTCTTTCAGACCCAATAATGATACTGGATTTATGGCTATTTACACACTAGAGCTGACACTCCCACATGCTGAAGAAAGCCTATCGCTATAAACAACATAATGCTTGTCATAATGTTCCAGTGTAGTTCTATTCAACTTATATATTACGTCTTTTAAATCAGACATATTTATAAAGCTCCTGGTTTTAGAGGAATATAGTGTGGGGTGGGTTCTTTAGGGATTGGCGCTTCATTCAGCAACTTTTCTTCTTGGAAATTATATTTCCCAGCATTAAACTGACGATATGACTTTATTAATAGATTGCGGGCATCTTCTTCAGAAATTTTCTTTTCTTTAACCTGCTCAATCAATCCATTTATATATCTTGTATATACCTTAGTTTGATAATGGTGTTTTTGATTTTGGTAAGAAGAGGTCTGCTTAATATCTTTTTTTATGGTAGCAGCCAACTGCTCTGTAGTTGTGTATTGCTTCGCGTTGGCACTTGCTTGGTAATTTTGTGATACGGAACAAGCTGAAAGAGTGAGTGGAATTATAAGTAGTAGCAATAATTTTTTTAACTTGCTTGTAAAATCCATTTTATAACTCCAAGGTTAGAATACCTCTATGTTAGGTAATTCTTCACAAACAGAAATATGATTGTAACAATCAATTTCTAGGTACCTAGATAGGCACCAGACAGGAAAAATTAGATTCTTCATCGAAGGTTTATTTAAAAATTCCCTTATTAATCATGGCGTCCCAGGGCGGATTCGAACCGCCGACCTGCCCCTTAGGAGGGGGCTGCGCTATCCAGCTGTGCCACCGGGACGAACGGATGGTGAAAGCCTAGTCTACTATACTGGCTGAAAGATCTGAATACTGGAGATGTTTGAAAGATAGAGGATTATTAATAATATGCCGAGGGCCGGAATCGAACCGGCACAAGATCGCTCTTATCGGTTTTTGAGACCGACGCGTCTACCAGTTCCGCCACCCCGGCATATAAGGCGGCAAGTATAGCAGGGTTGTGCGCTAGGTCAACAGTACAAATATTTTGTTTTTATACAACGCACTAACCTTGATTTTGGAACGTCAGGGGCAGAATCCTTTATAATAAGATATAAGAAGAAATAAAGGAGTGGGTGCTGAATGCGTATTCCAGGGTGGCTTGTTGGTCTGGCACTAATTCTTATTCCGCTATCTGCTTACGCGATAGATAAGGATGCGCCGACTTTTTTTCAATATTTAAAAAGCCCCGATATTGCTTATCTACTCCTGCTGCTAGGTATTTACGGCTTGTTCTTTGAGCTCGCCAATTCTGGCTTAATTGTCCCTGGATTGGTGGGGCTATTTTCGCTACTACTTGCTCTGTATGCCTTCCAAATTATCCCCATTAACTATATTGGGTTGATGCTCATTTTTATTGGCTTCACTTTCATGGCCGCAGAAGTGTATTTGTTTAATTACGGCGTGCTTGGCATTATTGGTGTCATTACTTTACTTGTAGGATCTGTTATGTTGTTCGACGTACCTGGCAGTGACAATCATCTTAACTGGACATTAGTCTTTGGCATGAGTGTTTTCACTATCGCATTTTTTGTGATGGTCATGACACTTGCCTTTCAGTCACATAAAAAATCGGTGAAGACAGGAAAAGAAGGGTTAATTGGTAGTGATGGTATTGTTATTAGTCAGATGAACAAGCAAGTGATCGCCCGAGTGCATGGAGAAATGTGGGAAATAATAGCTCCTGAAACATTAAATGTCGGCGATCATGTGAAAGTAACTGGAATAAATGGATTAAAATTAAATGTTACCAAAGTGTCTGACGTGAAGGAGTAATACATGGCTAGTTTATCTTATGTTCCCTTAATAGTGATTTTACTAATCGCGATTATTTTATTATTTAACTTTGTTCACATTACGCGTGAATATGAACGTGTAGTTGTCTTTACGCTAGGTCGTTTTTGGAAAGTAAAAGGACCTGGATTAGTTTTAATTGTGCCTTTTGTTCAACAAATTGTGCGCGTAGATTTGCGCACTATCGTAATGAATGTACCACCGCAAGATGTAATCTCTCGCGATAACGTATCCGTAAGAGTCAGTGCAGTTGTGTACTTTAGAGTCATTGATCCTGAACGTGCCATTATTCAAATTGAAGATTATAATGCAGCCGTTAGTCAGCTCGGTCAAACAACATTACGCTCTGTACTAGGTCAGCATGAACTAGATGAAATGTTAGCAGAAAGAACCAAATTAAATGCTAGCATTCAAAAATTGCTTGATGAACACACCGATGCTTGGGGTATTAAGATTAGCATGGTGGAAATCAAACAAATTGACTTAAATGAAAGCATGATACGCGCCATTGCAAAACAAGCTGAAGCTGAGCGTGAGCGCCGCGCTAAAGTCATTCATGCCGATGGTGAATTACAAGCTTCTTATAAATTGAGAGAAGCCGCTGATGTATTAGCAGGACAACCACAAGCGATTCAACTTCGTTATTTGCAAACATTGTCCAATATTGCGGAAGAGAAAAACTCTACGATTGTGTTTCCAATTCCAATCGATATGTTCTCTAGTTTTTTTAAGAAGTAATTTTTCATCCATTCTAATTAGGTCATTCCCGCGCAGGCGGGAACCTATCCATAATATTCCCATTGTTACTTCATCTTTTAAGCTGGATGGATTCCCACCTACGCGGGAATGACAGAATATGGCTTTTTACACAGCCAGATAAGGGATGGTTTGCCTTACCTCTTTTCGGCGCAGCTGTCCCAATCCCGAAGATTTGAAGGCTCACTTCCAGAAGAATTAGGGTCTCAAGACAATATCCATTTTAGCCGGTGCGATGTGGACCAGTGTGAGCCGTGGTGATGCGAGCACACACTAGCTAATCAGCTGCGCCGAAAAGAGGTAAGGCAAATCAGCCCCGGGCACCTAGGTGAAGAGTTCGAAACAAAACTAACCAGTCTCCAAAGGATCAACATCTAAAACCCACTTTACAGGCTGGCTTACACTCAACGCATCTAAATGCTTCAACATCTCTTTCAAATAATGCTGCATAGTACTGCGTTTCTCTGCTCGAATTAACAACTGCTGACAATGCAACCCTTTCCGTTTTTTCATCGTATTAGCCACAGGCCCCAATATCGTTATTTGACTAACAAACGTCTCACCCGTGTCTTTAATTTTTTCTAAAAACGCTACCGCATCTTTCTCTTTATAAGCCTCAGCTCTCAAAACAGTAAAATAAGAAAATGGCGGCAACAAAGCAGACTCCCGCTCATTCAAGAGTGCTTTCGCAAACGGTGCGTAACCTTGATTAATCAATGTTTGCAATAAAGGATGATCAGGATGATTAGTTTGCAACATCACCGTACCAGGTTTTTCCGCCCGCCCTGCCCGTCCCGACACCTGCAATAACATCTGCCCCATATTTTCCGCTGCACGAAAATCAGCACTAAATAAACCATTATCCGCATCAATCAACCCAACCAACGTCACATCAGGAAAATGATGCCCTTTTGCTAACATCTGCGTACCCAGTAAAATAGCTTTTTTCGTCGTGTGAACCTGCTCAAGCAATGCTTCCATCGACCCTTTCAAACGCGTGCTATCTCTATCAATACGAATAATAGTCACATCAGGAAAATGCTTAGCTAATGTTTCTTCTAATCGTTGCGTTCCCACCCCAACTGGCTGCATAGTCTCTTGTTGACATTGTTCGCAACGCTTAGGCAATGCACGATGCGCATCGCAATGATGGCATTGCAATCTAGGCGGTGAACGATGATAAACCATACGTGCATCACAACGCTTACATTCAACCATCCAAGAACATTCAGAACAATAAAACACCGGTGCAAAACCACGACGATTTAAAAATAACATCACCTGATTGCCTTGCGTCAAATGTGCTTGCATCGTTTGCAGTAGTATTTGCGATAAACCTTCTTCAGCCTTCGTTGCTCTTAAATCAATTAATTGGTACGTTGGCAATAAAGCCCCGCCCGCGCGCTCTGGCAATGACAAACAGGTATAACGTTTTCGTTCGACATTAAATAAAGATTCTAATGATGGCGTTGCCGATCCTAGCACGATAGGGATTTGGTTGATGTTGGCCCGCAACACGGCTAAATCACGCGCATGGTAACGGAAACGATCTTGTTGTTTAAATGATGAATCATGTTCTTCATCGACAATAATTAAACCTAGCTCAGAAAACGGTGTAAAAATCGCAGACCGCGTACCGATGACAATGCGAGCTTCACCGAGAGACGCTGCCTGCCAAGCTAGCAAACGCTCCCCATCAGATAATTCTGAATGTAATGCTGCAATCTGTACGGGAAAACGCGCACGGAATCTAGCGATGGTTTGCGGGGTCAAACTGATTTCAGGCACCAACACTAATACTTGCTTATCTTTTACCAATACATCAGCAATGGCATGTAAATAAACCTCAGTCTTGCCGCTCCCCGTGACGCCATCTAAAAGGAAAGTCTGAAAGTGATGCTGCGCTTCATTAATCGCCGTCACCGCCCGCATTTGATCGGCATTTAACATCGGCGGATGATCCTGAACAGTCGCTATAGCCACCTTCTTACGCTTACGAGTGAGGGATTTGCCTTTACGCAACATAACCGGCAGCGCCGCAGATAATACCTCGCCTAAGGCAGATTGATAATAATCAGCCGCCCAGTGACATATTTTGAACACATCCTCAGCAAATTGTGACTTTTCATCTAAAACCTCAAGAACTGCCTTTAATTTAGCCGGTGGCACCTCAGTAGTGGCAACCACTTCAATCAATATGCCTATCAACGTTCTGGACTGAAATGGCACTTTAACACGCACGCCAGGAATTAATGATTTGATATCAACACCTTGAGGTGGTAAATAGTCAAAGAGACGACGCAAAGGCGTAGGCAGGGCAAGGCGCAGATAGGTTTTAGAGGGCATATTTTCTCGTTGGCTTAAGAACATTACGCTAAATATGGTTATAATATTACTTAATCGCTATTGATGAAAGAAGGATTACATAATGAATCCCAAAGCACTCCAAGCAGTACTAGAAAACCTATTTAAAGATTTAAAAAAACAGGGCTATGAAATTAAAAATGCGCCTGAACTAATAAAAAATATCATCAAGAAATTGGGTGATGAGAAGGTTATTTTATTTGATAGTGATCTTGCCAAAACAGATGTGAAAAAGTCGCTACAAGTGGCCTGTCTTGCCGAAGCTAATCCTATGAATAAATTTGATTACACCATGCTGTTCAAAAGTCAGAAAGATATTAATGAAAAGACATTAGCATTGGAACTCAAAAATGTTCTCAAAGAAGCGCTTTTATTAAAACCAGGCAATAAGTTGATGACCGATAGAGAATTAGATGAATTGGCACAAAAATTATCTAAAGCTATCCTCCAAAACAAAAATGATGATGACTTAGTCTGCGAAAAAAATGGCGTCTTAGCGATGGTCATGCCTTGCGTTGAAATAATTACACAACAATTGAGTGATCAACGTCGACGTGATTACGGAGTTGATACGACTATTTCCGGTGGCGAATTTATTCCTGTTTTCCAAGCACCGTTAAGTGATAACACCTCAATACTTCCTGCCTTCGGTAAATCTTATGAAGGTGAAAAATTAGATCCTGAAATTGGCAAGCCTGATCCGCTTGGGATTAAAGACTTAATCATCAGCCCAAATGAAGAAAAAGAAATTATTAAACAATTAAATGAAAAGCTAATAGATGCAGGTGTTATCCCTAGCAGCGCTCCTCGCCCTAAACCTCCAGGCAGTATAGCTGGCTAATATTAAAAGGATAATCAACATGTATGAAAACAGTGAAAAACAGCAAACCATCTTACACGAATTAGCGCGTGTCTTCACTGACATTCCTTTTAATAAAATGTTGGGCTTAAAATTAGAAAGCTTAGATGCCAGCCATGTGGCGCTAAGCTTTCATAATCATCCAACGTTAATTGGAAATTACGTTCAAGGCATTCTTCACGGCGGTGTTATTTCTGCGGTGTTAGACATGGCAGGCGGCATGCTAGTGATGGCTAATGCAGCCCATAAACATACAGACCGTTCATTAGAAGAAATCGCTGAAGTAATAGGCAAATGCAGTACAATTGATTTGCAAATCAGTTATCTCAACCCTGGACGCGGTGACAAGTTCATTGCAAAAGCTGAACTCTTAAAAAGAGGCAACACTGTCTCGTTCACACGCATGCAATTAAACAATCAAGACGATACGCTAATTGCAACAGCTAGTGCGACCTACCTACTGAAGTAGTATTCATGGCAACCAAAATACTCATCACCGCATTAGCGATTAGCCATATCTGAAATGGTACCGTGGATTGATTATATAAAACGATCACTTCCATGAATGATGCGACACTAAAGATAATATTGATTAAGCAATTAGCCGCAACTGCCCCACCCCAGCCATATTTTGCGGATAGCAATACCAACAAACAAGTATCAACCAATAATAAAAATAATTGAGTCTGGCCTGCAAAAAACAATATGGCAACCGAATTAACTGCCAGCAAACCATAAAGAGCATATATCGTTATTCGACTAGAGCGCTTTAAATAATCTAGTTCTGCAAAATAAGCATCCCAAGTAACGAGACCCAATCCGAATACTAATATGCTGCACCAATTAGCCAACCACCAACGCAGGCAGGCATCGGTAAATGAATAGCTAATACTAGCTAGTAGAAAAGCAGCAATAGCTGTGATGATGCCGCTAGCAGCAACAAAGCCAAGATACGAACAAACACGATGAAACACTAAACTAGGCGAAATCAATTGTTGCGTGACCCACAGCAATACCAGCGTTTGCACCATGTAAATACCTGAGCAAATAGCAGTCATACCTAAGGTGATATCTTGAGAAAAAAATGTCAGCATGCCACCCAAAAAAACGCCCGGCATAATCGTCAGCCCCCGCATAAACGAAAAAGCACAAGCCGTGCCCGTTGCGAGCCATATGGGTGAAGGGACCAGCGTCATCATGACAAACATTAGACCAACGTATTGCAACAAGGTCATCAACACATTTTCTGCTATGAAGCGACCGATCATTAATCGATTTTTATTTTTAAATAAAGGCGGTAAGATGTCAGCGTGCTGGCTAGTCACCGCCAGCATTTGCTGCCATTTAGTATGTTGATTATCTTGGAAGATCATTATGTTTACTCATCCGCCAGTCACTTACGATGTTAATATGCTCTGTGAGCATTATTTACATATATTGTATAGGGATGTCAAAGTTAACCATCAACAAATGACAATTAATGAAACATATGGTGAAATTCTTTACTCTGGGCTGTGCAAAATTATAACAAGCCTCATGCCGAGCAGAGATGATATTTTATACGATCTAGGCTCAGGCCTAGGTAAAGCCGCACTACAGATTTTCTTCACAACCACGATGAAACGAGTACATGGGATTGAATTGATTCCGACCCTGCATCAAGAAGCGGTCGTTGCATTAGAAAAAAGCAAATTAGATATTCCATTATTTTTTTCAGAGCGAACAATGAGCTTTGAATGTGGTGATTTTTTAAAAGCCTCGATTGCGGATGCGAGTATTGTGCTAGTGGGGTCGCCTTGTTTTAGTCCGTCGTTATTGAGAGAACTGGCGCATAAGCTAGATAGTAATTTAAAAACGCATACGGTGTTGAGTTTAAAGACGCTGCCGCTTAATACGTTTATGTTTAGGAAAGTGATACGCGTGGAGTGTTCCTGGGATACGGCGTTGTGTTATGTATATGAGAGGAAGTAGTTAATCTATATCTACACCTCCCGTCATTGCGAGCCACTACTGTCTTCCCGCTTTCGCGGGAATGACAGTA
>JBAQCP010000172.1:0-4062 GCA_049294295.1 Gammaproteobacteria bacterium
TGCGAGTTTCTGAGACACGATAGTTTCCTCTTTCCAGGCCATTTGAACCCCATTTTGGTCAAATGGCCATTATAAAGTGTCAACTATGTACCTAGAACAAGTGTCAACTATGTCTCCGGTCTATACAAGAGTTGTAATTAAAATATATATCGAAATTTTGGTTTTTTTGCGAAAAAACCCGCATTTTCATGCGGGGAAAATGGCGTTTTAATTAATTAAATGTAAATGCCACCCCAAGAATAGGGCCTGCCAACTTCATGTCCCGGTCAAATCGTTTTATACCATTACCATGCTGATAGACTTGATCTAACAATCGATAACCTGCATAAAACTTCGTATTTTTCCACATTGTTTGAGGTTGATATCCTAATAATGCTACGACGTTATAGCTATATTAATTTGAGGTTTCTAAGCTAAATGCTATACTTGTTTTATCAATTAAATGGATAACACGGTGATAGAATGATGAAGCTAAAAGGATCTTGCCACTGCCAATCTGTTACCTTTGAATGTGAAACACACTCACCCTACCCTTATATGCGCTGCTACTGTTCTATCTGTCGAAAAACAGCCGGTGGCGGCGGCTATGCAATTAATATTATGGGTGTTGCAGATACATTAGAAGTGAAGGGAAAGCAGTTTATTTCTGTTTATAAGGCAAGACTCACGCCGTTTAAAAAAAGTAAATCTAAACTAAGCACAGGCCAACGACATTTCTGCAAAAAATGTGCTAGCTGTTTATGGGTATTTGACCCCAGTTGGCCTGACCTTATCCACCCATTTGCTTCAGCTATTGATACAGATCTTCCAAAGCCGCCGAAAGAAGTATGCCTTATGTTGGATTTTGCAGCCAATTGGTGCGATATTCCCTCCACAAAAAAAGCTGAACATTTTAAAAAATATCCTGAGCTTTCTATCGAAGACTGGCATAAGAAAAATAAATTATGGATAAAATAAACATGACTAATTATTACAGCAATCACGAAACAGCCGCTTTAAAGTTAGTCATGCAATTGGATAAAAAAATCGTGCTCGGTGTTCCGCTGGGATTAGGGAAACCGATAGGTATTCTCAATGCATTATATCGCCTGGCAAGTACAGACAAATCGATAGAACTAACTATTATTACAGGACTCACGCTTTCTCGTCCTAAATTCAGCAATGCTTTAGAAGAAAACTTAGCTAGCCCTATTTTAGAACGTTTACTCAAGAACTACGAAGATCCTCTTTATGAAGCAGCTAGAGTTAGCCAAACATTGCCAGACAACATTCGTATCATCGAATTCTTTTTTTTGCCTGGGAAATATTTACATAATCATTATGCCCAGCAAAATTATATCTGTAGCAGCTATACAGATGTTGTCAGGGATGCCATAGACCTTTCAATTAACGTCCTAGCACAACAAGTTTGCCAATCAACCATAAATATTGATCATTACAGTTTAAGTTCTAATTCAGATTTATTTCATGAGACTAAGCTTTATTTAGATGCCCAATCTAAGAACGGCAAAAAAATTGCGATTATCGCTGAGGTAAACCAATATTTACCTTACATGTATGGCGATGCTGTTGTTAACAACAATGATTTCACAGATATTATAGATACCAAGCAATATAACACTCTTTTTTCAGTACCCCGAGATGAAGTGCTACTGCCTGATCATTTGATAGGATTATATACCAGCACCCTTATCAAAGATAATGGCTGCTTACAAATAGGCATCGGTAAGTTAAGCAATGCCTTAGCAAATGCTCTTATCGTTAGGCATAAAGAGAATAAAATATACAATTATTTATTAAAAAAACTATCTGTTCATGAAAAATTTAAATCGATTATAGATAAAATTGGCGGGTTAGGCACATTTGATAAAGGCTTGTATGCCTCAACAGAGATGATGAGTGATGAGTATATTCATCTATACCAGCAAGGTATTTTAAAGAAAAAAGTATATGATCACATTGAATTACAAAAATTATTAGACAATGGTGAATTAACTGAAAACATTACGCCAAACACATTAAATGTATTGCTTAAAAACAATATTATTTCCTCACCATTAACCCCGAATGATGTTAAGTTTTTACAAGAATATGGTATTTTCAAATCAACAAATGATTCATTAAATATAAAAGATCATAGCCTAGGCGATAAATTAACATCCGGAACGCTCATACATGCCGGATTCTTTCTTGGCAGCATCGATTTATATAAAAGTTTGAATCAGCTATCAG
Organism: Gammaproteobacteria bacterium; assembly: GCA_049294295.1. Lineage (GTDB taxonomy): Bacteria > Pseudomonadota > Gammaproteobacteria > DSM-16500 > DSM-16500 > Aquicella. Next base: position 2,233 of record JBAQCP010000172.1, read on the forward strand.
AAGAAGAACGCCAACTAATTTATATGACTTCGGTCGCCAGAACTAATCAATTAACCTTTAATCCAGAACTATTAGCACTACAACGACAAGATGCCCGCTTTGTTAATTCATGCTTAATGGTCACCCTAAATGGTTCTATTATTTCGCATGCATTAGAAAATCAGCAAGAATTAAGTGGCGTGGGTGGTCAATTTGATTTCGTCTATATGGCCACCCAAATACCCAGCGGCTATTCAATTATTACTTGCAGAAGCACTAGAGAAACAAAATACGGTACTGAATCTAATATAGTCTGGCAATATCCCAACATGACTATCCCTGCATTTTTAAGAGATATTGTGGTCACTGAATATGGTATTGCAGACTGTCGAAGCAAAACTGATGAGGATGTAATTAAAGAATTATTAAATATTACTGATTCCAGATTTCAATCTGCTTTATTAAAAACTGCTAAAAAAGCAGGAAAGATTCGTGCAGATTATCAAATTCCAGCAGCGTTTAGACAAAACTATCCTGATCAATTAGCTGCTGTTCTGCAAAACAGTTCATTCGAAAATTATTTCAAGCCTTATCCATTTGGTAGTGATTTAACTGACGATGAACAAGTGATTGCTGGTGCATTAGGCCAGTTGAAAAATTATTCTTTGCTTAAGTTGTTATGGGTGGTGGTTAAGTCATTTGGGTTTTATAAGGCTGATCCTCACATTAGGGTATATTTGGAACGGATGAAACTGGATAGGCCAAAAAATGTTCGCGGGTATGTTTATAAGAAATTATTAAGTTATTTAGTTAGGTAAAAATCCTTGGCGTAGTGCGCCCGCTTGTCATGAGAGATGGCGTTTTGAGACAGGCCTAGTTTATTGATAATAGAAGAACGAACATTATCTTGATTAATATGCTCGCCTTCAATTTTAGACGTTTTAATCGCCTCTTCAACCATGGTATTGGTTAAGGCTTCCGCGCGCAGATCAGCTGATAAATGGCTCAATTTGCCATTAATCAACCCCACCTTCTCTGAGATGAGTAATAAGCTTTCAAATAAGATTCAATCTCAAATAACAATCATTCCTATTGACTAATAGCCATCAGATTAGGAAAATGCCCCTATAAGTGCAAACCAACTAAACAAGACTAGGAGCGAGAGATGAGCCACGATGATTCCAATGAAACAAAAGCTGATTTTTTAACCAAAGTATCCGCCTTTGGTGAAGGCTGTGCGAGTTTAATCAGTGGCGCAGTTTGGGTAGGTGAAGCAATAGACACAGCATTTGGCTTTAAAGACTCGGGTTATGGCTTATCTTGGTATGGCTTAGGCATAGGCTTAGGCATCTCTCTGTTAACGGCAGCAGGCTCTGCTTACTCACACACTATTTTAAATGTTAACAATCAATCTAAAGACCACGACGAAGGATATGCTTATGCAAGCATTCCTCAAGATGAAGAATCATTAATTGGCACACCGATAGAAACAGTGAAAGAAAATGTTAGCTTAACACTCAAACAAAAAGCAGCACTGGTGGGTGATTTTATTTCTGACACAGGCAATAAAGCAGGACCGGTAACTTCTTTATTTAAAATTTCGACTAAAGATCATCACATTCCTTTTTGGGGGAAAATGGTGGTGTTATGTGGTGCGACTTTATTTGGTGGAGTGGCATCTATTGCGGATGTGCGTACTTGCAAGAATAGTATGTTAGATATTAATAGGAAAAAAGAAGCTGCTAGGGCTTACGCCGAAACAACGACAACTCCACCCGAAACTGTCACTCTTCCCGCGCAGGCGAGATAACCGCTGTGTAGCCTGGATGGAGCGCAGCGGAATCCGGGTTT
>JBAQCP010000173.1:0-7229 GCA_049294295.1 Gammaproteobacteria bacterium
CAAAAGATTTGCCGGGCTACGCTACTAGCAATGACGGCAGTGGCATAGCCCAGATGACCGTAGTAGCAACAAGTTTAGAAACACAGCATTAACAAGTTTACTTAAAACAGGCGAGCAGTATGATTGAACAATTAACACCACTACATGTCATCTTTTACCTCTTCGCAACTGTAGCGGTATGCTCCGCGCTCGCAGTGATAAGTGTGCGCAATCCCGTGCATAGCGTGTTATCCCTAGTGATCACCTTTTTCGCGATGGCCGGTGTCTGGATGTTATTAAGGGCTGAATTCCTCTCCCTGATTTTATTACTCGTTTACGTAGGCGCAGTGATGACCTTATTCTTATTCGTGGTGATGATGTTGAACATTAATCGCGAAGCGAAATTAGGTGGTTTTGTACGTTACCTGCCAGTCGGTATAGTGATCATCTTGTTAGTCACCGGCTTAACGATCGCAGCATTAATGCCGCAATACTTCGGCATCACGCAAATGCCAGCGCCGGTCGCAGAACCTGCTAACTACAGCAACATCGTGCAAGTAGGTACGTTGCTATATACTGATTACGTTTATCCCGTTGAAATTGGCGGCGTTGTATTGTTGGCAGCGATTGTGGCAGCGATTGCCTTAACACATCGCGGTCCTGTGCGCCGAAAATCACAGCAACCGAATAAACAAGTAGCCGTGCGTCCTGAAGACCGCGTACGTTTAATTAAAATGGCCTCAGAGCCAAGGCAAGGTGAGTAATGGTATCTTTAACTGAATTTTTAATTCTCGCTGCTTTGTTATTTGGTTTGGGGCTTGCGGGTATTATCTTAAATCGTAAAAACATTATTGTTTTATTAATGTCTATCGAGTTAATTCTCTTAGCCGTTAATACAAACTTTATCGCTTTTTCCTATTTTCTAGGTAACTACATTGGCCAAGCCTTTGTCTTTTTTGTGTTAACCGTTGCTGCGGCTGAGGCTGCCATTGGTTTATCGATTTTGGTAGTGATGTATCGCAAACGCCATACCATTGAAGTACAAAATCTTGATGCGTTAAAAGGATAATGAACGTGGATAATCCTATCATCTCTATTGCACTAATCATGACCTTACTACCACTTGCTGGAGCATTAATTGCTGGCTTGCTTGGTAACAAACTAGGTCGCACACTAACGCATAGAATTGCTATATCGTTTGTCGGTATCGCATTCTTTCTTTCTTGCTATCTATTTAAAGCCATTGTGATAAATGGTCAGCCAGCGATGGAGGGTAACTTCTATACTTGGGCGACTGCCGGTATTTTACATTTTGATATAGCTTTCTTAGTTGACCGATTAAGCGCAACGATGTGCATGATTGTGCTGTTCGTTTCTCTCATGGTGCATATCTACACCATTGGCTATATGGCAGATGATGCTGGCTACACTCGCTTTTTTAGCTACGTTTCTTTATTTACCTTTGCCATGTTGTCATTAGTATTAGCTAACAACTTCTTATTAATGTTTTTTGGTTGGGAAGGTGTTGGGCTTGTTTCTTACTTATTAATTGGTTTTTGGTTTCAAAGAGACAAAGCAACGTCTGGTAGTTTGAAAGCATTCTTAGTTAATCGCGTAGGTGATATCGGTTTTATTTTAGCGATTGCCGCGGTATTATCTTGTTTTGGCTCCTTGAGTTATCACGATATATTCCCACAAGTGACTTCCGTGGTGAATAAAACGATTTCTTTCCTGCCTAATTATGAAGTACCAGCGATTACCTTAATTTGCATCCTGCTCTTTATTGGTGCCATGGCAAAATCCGCTCAAGTACCTATGCATGTTTGGTTGCCAGAATCGATGGAAGGTCCTACGCCGATTTCTGCTTTAATCCATGCGGCCACCATGGTGACTGCTGGTATTTATATGATTGCGCGTATGTCGCCTTTATTTGAATACTCACCAACCGCATTAAGTATGATTTTAATCTTAGGTGGGACGACGGCCTTCTTTATGGGACTGCTTGCCATTGTGCAAAATGATATTAAGCGTGTGATCGCGTACTCGACTATTTCTCAATTAGGTTACATGGCTGTTGCACTCGGTGCCTCTGCCTATGATGCGGCTATTTTCCATTTAGTCACCCATGCTTTCTTTAAAGCCTTATTATTCTTAGCAGCAGGTTCCGTGATTATTGCCTTACATCACGAACAAGACATGCGAAAAATGGGTGGCTTAGTCAAATATCTACCCGTCACGTATTTAACCTTCTTAGTGGGCTCCTTGGCACTATCTGCGATTCCGCCATTCTCTGGTTACTATTCCAAAGATGCAATTATCGATGCGGTTCACCTCAGTCATACCCCAGGTGCAATGTATGCTTACTATTGTGTATTAGCCGGTGCATTTATTACACCGCTCTATACCTTCCGTGCATTATTTATGACCTTCCATACCAGAAGCCGTACCGATGTTTCTTTAGATGGTCATATTAAAGAATCACCATGGGTCGTGTTATTTCCACTAGTTGCTTTAGCTATCCCTAGTTTGGTGATTGGTAAAATACTAGTAGGCCCTATGTTATTTGCTCAACCCACGATGTTAGGTAATTCCATTTTTGTGTTACCTGAACATAATGTCATGGCAGAACTTGCACATGAATATCGTGGTGCAGTGTTGATGGCCTTAGAAGCTGGCAAAAAATTAACCTTCTGGTTGGCGCTCGCAGGTATTTTTGCTGCGTGGCTCTTTACCGTTGCGGTTCCCGTTTGGTCTGAATTCTTAAAGAAGCGTTTTTCTTGGATTTATACCATTTTGCAGCGTAAATATGGGTTTGATGAATTTAACGACGTGGTCTTTGTGCGCGGCACCAAAGAGCTGGGTCATGTATTTTATGATGTGAGCGATGTTAAAATGATTGATGGTGCGTTAGTCAATGGTAGTGGTCGAGGCGTGCGTCGTTTTGCGCAACTAGCGCGTAAATTACAAACGGGTTACCTCTATCATTATGCATTAGCGATGGTCTTAGGTATTTTGGTCTTCTTAGTCTGGTTCGTGGGAGGATTTTAGGAATGTTGGAACAGCTTCCCATTTTAAGTATTTTAACGTGGTTACCAGTGATTGGTGCCATTCTGGCTTTATGCACTGGCGGCGATAAACATGCGAATAAAGCACGTATCATTGCAGTCACCGTTGCAACCATTAACTTATTGTTGTGTATCCCGTTATATTTAGCTTTTGATCCTATGCGTTGGGATATGCAGTTTGTTGAAAATGTTTTGTGGATACGTGCGTATCAAACCCATTATGCGTTGGGTGTTGATGGTATTTCATTGTTAATGGTCATCTTAACTAACTTTACGGGTTTGTTGGTGGTCATTGCCGGTTGCCAAGCGATTAAGGTACGTGTTTCGCAGTACATGGCAGCGTTTTTAGTGCTGCAAGGTATGATTGTTGGTGTGTTTTGCGCGATGGATGCGATTTTATTTTACGTCTTCTGGGAGGGGATGTTGATTCCTATGTACCTTTCCATTGGAATGTGGGGTAGTGCTAATCGCTCTTATGCATCGATTAAGTTCTTCTTGTTTACCTTCTTTGGTTCTGTCTTGATGTTGGTGGCGTTGATCTATCTTTATAATCAAACCGGCAGCTTCATGATTGAAAACTTCTACGGTTTACCATTAAGCCCTAACACGCAGCGTTGGTTGTTCTTTGGTTTCTTGTTTGCGTTTGCGGTGAAGGTGCCCATGTGGCCTGTTCACACTTGGTTGCCAGATGCTCATACGGAAGCGCCAGCCGGTGGTTCTGTTGTACTGGCCGCGCTAATGTTGAAACTGGGTATCTATGGTTTCCTACGTTTTAGTATGCCTATCGTTCCTCACGCATCTGCAGAATTAGCGTGGGTGATGATCATTCTTTCGCTGATAGCGATTGTGTATATCGGTCTCATTGCCATTGTGCAAACGGATATGAAGAAATTAATTGCTTACTCTTCTATCGCACACATGGGTTTTGCCACCTTGGGTTGTTTCATGGTTTACGACATTGTTGAGCACTTGCATACCTTGCAAGATGCTTACATGAGTTTAGAAGGTGCCGTTATTCAAATGATTGCGCATGCATTTGGTTCTGGTGCGATGTTCTTAGGCATTGGTATGTTGGCGGATCGTTTCCACAGTCATAGCCGTTTAATTAAAGATTACGGCGGTGTTGCAAATAAGATGCCGATTTTTGCAGCATTCTTTATGTTGTTTGCAATGTCTAACGTTGGCTTGCCAGGCACAGCCGGTTTTGTTGGTGAATTCATGATCATCATGAGTGCGTTCCAAGCACATTTCTGGGTAGCTTTATTTGCGGCATGTACGTTGATCCTAAGTGCTTCCTACACCTTATGGTTGTACAAGCGAGTATTCTTTGGCCCAGTGGCGAATGACTATGTGGCCAACTTTAAAGATGTCACCGTGATTGAAAAAATCAATTACGTCTTGTTGGCGGCAGGTGTATTTGTTGTTGGTCTTTACCCGCAGCCAATTATTGATGTGATGAAAGTGACAATAGGGCATTTGCTGTTGCAAATTATTCCACCAGATTTGGCGTACAACGTGCCAACTAGTTTGTTTGCTTGAGGTAAGAACTTATGGATTTCGGAATGTCACAATGGGTTGCAGCGTTGCCAGAGATTTTCTTACTGGCAGCAGCCTGTTTTATTTTAGTCGTCGATGTATTTTTACATGAACGTCATCGTTTTGTGACGTTCTTATTAGTACAGGCGTGTTTAATAATCGCGTTTATCATTACGCTGCCGCAATACCGCGATTATCCCGTGCCGATTGTTACCTTCAGTGGTAATTACGTCGTGGATAAATTAGCCGTCTTGTCTAAACTATTTATCTATCTCTTTAGTTTCTTCGCGTTTATTTATGCACGCGATCAAGTTAAATCCAAAAAAATTGCAGGCACAGAATATTATTTGTTGGGTTTATTCTCAGTCCTTGGCATGTCTATCATGGCATCTGCTGATAGCTTTTTAACTATTTATTTAGGGCTAGAGCTGTTGTCTTTGTCTTTATATGCCATGGTTGCGCTATATAAAGAATCTAATATTGCGACAGAAGCTGCGATGAAATACTTTGTATTAGGTTCGCTTGCATCCGGCATTTTATTATATGGTATATCATTATTTTATGGTTTGACTGGCAGTATTCAATTAACGGAAGTCGCACAAGTGATACAGACCAACCATACCATCGTGCCGGTGGTTGCGTTAATTTTTGTATTAGCGGGTTTGTTATTTAAATTTGGTGCCGTGCCTTTCCATATGTGGGTGCCTGATGTGTATCAAGGTGCATCAACACCAACCACTTTATTTATTGCGAGTGCGCCAAAAGTGGCAGCGTTTGCTATTACGCTACGCATATTGGTTCAAGCTGTCCCTAGTATGGAAGTGAATTGGACGAGTATATTAATCGTCATTTCTGTTCTCTCTATGGGTTTGGGTAATATCCTAGCAATCGCTCAAACTAGCTTTAAACGTATGTTGGCTTATTCTTCTATCTCGCACATCGGTTACACCTTGTTAGGTGTGATTGCAGGCCCTAATTCATCTCAGGGTTATTCAGCCGCAATGTTTTATATTTCTACCTATGTATTAGTGGCAGCCGGTGCGTTTGCGATTATTTCAATATTGGGTAGAGAGGGTGCTGAGTTTGATAAGCTAGAAGATTATCGTGGCTTAAATGCAAGAAGCCCATGGTTAGCCTTTATCATGTTATTGCTATTATTCTCTATGGCTGGTGTGCCACCAACCGTTGGTTTTATGGCGAAACTTGGTTTATTAGAAGCTTTAGTGCAAGCTAACTTAGTATGGCTAGCTGTTGTTACGATGGTATTTGCCTTGATTGGTGCTTACTACTACCTACGTGTTGTTATGTTGATGTACTTTGAAGAGCCAATTGAAAGCACTGCTAAAATGCCTGTCTACGTCTCCAAAGATATGATGATAGCCATCAGCCTAAACGGCATGGCTGCATTAGGCTTAGGTTTACTCCCAAGCTTCTTCATCGATCTCTGCCGAATTTCTGCAGGCTAAAAAGAATATACCTACTGTTATTCTCGCGAAGGCGGGAACCCATCCAAAATCAACTGATGGTGTTTGTTTAGGATGGTTTCCCGCCTTCGCGGGAATGACAGTATTAATAATAAAAATAAGAGTAATTTCCCATGCGCTTAGAAGATTTCAACTTCCACCTCCCCGATGAATTAATTGCCCGCTACCCAGCCACCAAACGCACCGCCAGCAAACTCATGACTATCAACGGCCAAACTGGCGAGCTAAAACACGGCCAATTTAGCGACGTATTAAATTTAGTAGAAAGCGGTGACCTGTTAGTATTCAACGATACCAAAGTCATCCCAGCACGCATTTTCGGCCAAAAAACAACAGGTGGCCAAGTTGAATTATTAGTCGAGCGCGTTTTAGATAGTCAGCGTATTTTGGCACAAGTGCGAGTAAGCAAAGCACCAAAAATAGGGGATTTTTTATTATTCCCTAACGATATTCGCCTAGAAATTTTAGGTCGTCAGCATCAATTCTATGAATTGCGTTACAACGAAACCGATCAAGCAGTCATTGATGTCATCGAAGCAATAGGCGAAATTCCATTACCGCCTTATATGCATAGAGAGCCAGACGAGTCTGATAAAGAACGTTATCAAACCGTCTATGCAAAACATAAAGGATCAGTGGCAGCACCGACTGCCGGCCTTCATTTCGATGAGGAATTGTTGCAAGCATTACGTGATAAACAAGTCGATATGGGTTATCTCACATTGCACATTGGTGCGGGTACCTTTGCACCTGTTCGTACTGAAGATATTCGCGAACATAAAATGCATGCTGAATATTTACAAGTATCCGCTGAGCTATGCGAAAAAATCCGTGCTGCTAAAGCGCGAGATAAGCGTGTTATTGCCGTTGGCACGACCAGCTTACGTTCATTAGAAAGCGCTAGCCAGCAAGGTGAGATACAGCCGTTTGATGGTGAGACGAGTATATTTATTTATCCTGGTTATGAATTTAAATGCGTAGATGCGTTGATTACCAACTTACATTTGCCGGGTTCTACTTTATTAATGTTAGTGTCAGCATTTGCGGGTTATAAGCATGTGATGGCTGCTTACGAAGAAGCAGTGCAAAAACAATATCGATTTTATAGCTACGGTGATGCAATGTGGATGACCAAGCAACAGAAATAGTGGACTTATGTGTAGCC
>JBAQCP010000174.1:0-3991 GCA_049294295.1 Gammaproteobacteria bacterium
AAGGTATTCGTTTTGATCAATTTTAACTCTTTGCACCCTAAGTTGCATGTCCTGTCCTCGCCTTTTTGGGAAAGCATATCAAATTTGAGGACGTTGTGGACGGTTAGGTGTTAGGTTCTGATAATGGAGGTTATCGGTTTTCGTTTGCTTATGTATTATGTAATTACATGTGTAATTACATAATACATAAGCAAAATCACCATTCAGAATTGTGATTTTGCAGATGCCCTCGATGGTCGGGTTTATACCCTGTACACACCATAATAATTATTATTTTATTTATAAATTGATAGTGCTATTCTCTTATAGATGAGAAGCATTACCGATAGATGTCGTCATCAATCGTGAAAATGGATGTGTAAAACAGGACGAAATTGATAGAAGTCACTCGCCAAACTGAACCCCAGTTATTACATAACGCAGAATCTTCAACATCATTGATAAATTTGGTCTCTAACCCCTATATTACCGTTCTAGTAGCGGAAGCCGATCTGGCGCAGGATTACCTGCCATCAACGTTATCCAATAGGGAATTAATAGTATGACTACTATTACTAAAGCGTCAGGAGAAAAGGCAGAGTTTGAACCTGGTAAAATATATCAGTCCCTAAAACGGGTCGGAACAGATGAAAAAATTATCAATAAAATTGTTAACGAAGTGTCGCAGTCACTATCTGAAGGTATGTCGACACATGAAATATACCGTATTGCTTTTCGTTTGCTACGTAAAGAATCACGAACCCTTGCAGCAAAATATCATTTAAAGCGTGGAATAATGCAATTGGGTATTTCAGGATATCCTTTCGAAAAATATATTGCTGAGATATTGAAGCATCAAGGATTTCAAGCGCAAAACAATCAAATTATAAACGGCTTTTGCGTTAGCCATGAAGTAGATGTGGTTGCAAAACGACATGGCAAATTAATATTTATTGAATGCAAATATCATAATCGGCCAGGTACTAAATGCGATGTAAAAGTTTCACTATATTTCAAGGCGCGTTTCACTGATATTGAGCAAGGTTACAAGAATCAGATGAATGAAAAACTTGAAGGATGGCTTATGACTAATACTCGATTTACTGATGATGCAATGAAGTATGGGCGATGCGCTGGCTTACATTTAATCGGCTGGGATTATCCCGAAAAAGGTAGCCTGAAAGAACAAATTGAAATTTCAGGTTTATATCCTGTTACCTGCATCACTAACTTTACAAAAGCTGAAATCTCTCAATTATTGGAAAAAAATATTATTTTATGCAAGACAATCTATGATAATCCCGCGCTGCTTGATCAGTTGAGAATACCAAGGGCGCGCAGAGATTCTATTATTCGACAATGCCATACATTGTATAGAAAGCTATAAGGTCTTAATGATCAGTTTGAAACATAGCAAGCTCAGGCCTTAATAACCAGATCCCTTAAACAAACCCCACCAGAGGTACTTTGTTTGAAGTGGAAGGCATTTGGGGTGCTTCTTCGGGATCCCATGATCAGAGTCTATCTAAGCGATTGGAGTATAATAATAAAATAAGCATGCTGTTTTATGGAATATAAATATCGATTATTATTCAAGCGGATAGGGTTCTGCGAAATATCAACAATTGAAAGGGGCACTAACATGTCAACTTTTAATAAAAAATCCGCTGATAAAAACAAATGGATGATAGATCCAGGCGATGCGGTCATGCTGTTAATTGATCACAGAATATTCAAAAGAATGGGCATGAAACCAAATTAGAAAAATTGGTTGTGGTTAATCAAAACTAAACAGGAGAATGCCGTTATGAATAAGTCGATATTCTTGGGTAGAGTATTAGGTATTTATCTTATCATTATTAGTTTGTCTATGTTGCTTCAGATGCAGGTATTTTTCGAACGTGTAAATGCCTTAATCGGCAATCCAGCACTGATGTTTGTTGTGGGTTTTTTTACATTGATTCTAGGGGTATTGGTGGTCGTTGGTCATAATGTTTGGCGATGGGATTGGCGAGTGCTGATTACAATTATCGGCTGGCTGATTCTTTTAAAGGGCGCCAGCATTATTTTCTATCCACAATTTATTGATCATGCCACTGCATTATTTATACAAAATATGACTGTTGCTTATGTGGTGGGTGGGATTGATTTGTTGTTGGGTGTTGTACTTTGTTACTTTGGATTTAGGCGTTAAGAGGTTTTCCAATCGGAAAATTCGCAGTAAGTTTTTTGCACTGGTCAAAGTAGTAGCTTACTTGCCACTAGTTATAATTATGATAATCATAGCTAGTTTCTATTATACTCATGGCCTAATGTTGGCTTACACTTCCCATTGATATAACTAATTGATAGGAAGAGCACTATGAAAAAAATTTGTAGCTTTGTATTAGCAGGATTATTAGCATCCAGTGCGTACGCCGAATCCTCTCGTATATCCGAAGATAGTTGCCCAGATCCCCGTGAAATAAACTCTAATAAACTCTTATGATCCCGGGATTCCCCATGAGTATACGGTAGCTTACGCTGATTATCCAATTATACACAAAGGTGGCGTAACTTTTAAATCTAAGTTTTATTGTGCATCTGGTGCGTATGGCTGCGACGATGCACCAAAGAAGCCATATCATATTGGCAGTCTTAATATTGGTAAATCGCAGGTTTATTCAGACAGAATAAGATGCGTATACGATACTAATAACACCTCGGATATATTTTATTTGGATGATCTTACCTAAATTAACATAAATTTATAGAGTCCTCGCTGTAACCCACCCAAGTTTGCCAAATAATGTACTCGTTGGCTTTCTAAAATGGTTGTTGTTCCCCTCTGGTGCTAAAGTCTATATGCGCTTCGGCGGCGATAGTAATTAAAACTTTAATTATTTTTTCATTACTAGAATTGTAACTAAATGTATGAAAAAATGTGCGCAACGGAGGGGAAAAATGAGCAGATTAGGTATTACATTTGAGGAAGTTGCGGAAGCCGCTTTACATGTTCAGAATAATGGTCAAATTCCAACTATTGATAAAATTCGGAACTATTTAGGCGGGACAGGTAGTAATACAACCATTTCTAAATATTTGAGCATGTGGCGTACACAATCAACATCTGCCCTCTATCAGCGTGATAACAGGCAAGATACACCTGATATTGTTAAGTCTGCGGTTGATAAGGTTTGGCAAGAAATAAAAGACCAGGCAGATGCAGAAGTCGCTGCTGTCAAAGAGCAAGCAAAGGAACAGATAGAGGCTGCAGAAAATAAAGCAGTCATCGCTCTGAATGCATTGAGCGAACTTCAAGATAAAAATCAGATTGTCATAAATGAATTTAATGCACTCCAGGCTCAGAAAGAATTATTAGCCTTGGATATAAAAGCATTACGTCATGAGCATCAACAATTACAAGATAAGCATCAATATCTTCAAGAAAAGCATGCAGAAGCAGATCGCTTAATGGCTCATCATTTAAGTGATATTAAAGTATTACAGCAGAAAGAGCTTTCGCAATTAGCAGATCAATATGCAGAGCGAGAAAAATTACTTAGCCAAATCAATGATACCGTCAAAAGTCAAGCCGAACATGAAAGACAGCAGCAGCTTTTAATCATTGATGGGTTGAAAACAACACAGCAGAAACAATTAAAGCAGCTGGCAGAATGTGAAGTTGAGATGAAAGCACAAGCGACAGCATTAATTGAAACCCAAACTTCTTTAGCCTTTGTACAAAAAGAAAGAGATGATGTGTTGCAGCGATTATTCGATGAAAATAAAAAATGGCTGCAATTAATGGATAAAACCTTAGTGCCGGATGAGATTGTGGATAAAATGATTAATATGCCTGCATTTGACTTGTTAATTGAGAAGTTGGATGCTCAATTGAGTCATACAATGGATAAGCAATTTATAGAATTTACAGAATGGGTGGATACGCGGGTTAAGCTGAAGGTGTAGTGTAGCTGATTGTACAGTTAGCAGTGTTGCCGTCATTGTGGGTAGCGTAGCCCGGCAAATC
>JBAQCP010000175.1:0-15275 GCA_049294295.1 Gammaproteobacteria bacterium
GCGTAGCGCCGTCTCGAAGAGTAACCCACTCGCTATTGCCTACCGTTACAAACCCATTACCGCCTCTACCTCAATCTTTGCCTTCTTAGGCAATGCCACAACCTGCACCGTACTCCGCGCAGGATAAGGCTCTTGAAAATGCCTCGCCATCACTTCATTCACCAGCGCAAAATCATTTAAATCTGTTAAGAAAATCGTTAGCTTAACAATATGCTCAAACCCGCCGCCTGCTGCAATAGCAACAGCTTGTATGTTTCTTAGTACCTGCTCAGTTTGCATAACGATATCGTCTGAAACGATTTGCATGGTGATAGGATCTAAAGGGATCTGACCTGCAAAGTAAACCGTATTGCCGTGTTTAATCGCTTGCGAATAAGGACCGATGGCCCTAGGGGCGTGTTCAGTATAGATAGCTGTCATTGGATATTCTCATGAAAGCATTCCCGCCAAGAGTTTGACGGGAAATACAAGGAAGACTTATTTAACCATAGGATCTTTAGATTTACAGCCACAAGAGCAGCTTGCATCACAGTTGCATGCAGGGCCACAGTTGCAACGGCCTTTGCAGCAGCGACTTTTGCAGCAGCAGCTGATAAGATCGTAGATGAGCGCTAAGAAGAATCCAAATATAAAACCAGATAATAATGTCCAAAGAGCACACCAGCTAGCATCATTATAAGAAGGTACTGAAATTTGATGAGCAACCATCATGGGCGTTGGACCGTATTGAATTGCATATAACGACCATAAAAAGACGGTTAAAGCAGAGACAATACCTAATGCTAATCCAAAAGATACTGGGCATAATTTCGAACGTTTAGAACGACATCCACACTTATTCATAGTCACCTCCTTTAGACCTTAAAAAAGACACTTACTTAATTAGTATATCTCAGTGCTAAGCGGCGAGCCATCATGCATAATATAAAAAGAGATAGGGATTTTTTGCGAGGCTAGGCTGTGACTGAGTTTGAACCTTTACTTTATGAAATTAATCAATACCTTACTGCAGATGATATCGCGGCGATGCAGGCGGCGTATCTTTTTGCTAAAAAAGCGCATGGGAGCCAAACTCGCTCAACAGGTGAGCCATATATCACCCACCCCATCGCGGTTGCTCAAATATTGGCGCAAATGCGCATGGATACCCCTACTTTAATGGCTGCTATTTTGCATGATGTCATTGAAGACACACCCGTTAACCGTAATGAAATTATTGAGAAATTTGGTACAGAAGTCGCCGATCTGGTGGATGGCGTCACCAAATTAACCCAGATGCATTTTGAGAATTACGCTCAAGCACAGGCAGAAAATTTGCGTAAAATGGTCATGGCCATGGCTAGTGATATTCGCGTGATTTTAGTTAAGCTGGCTGATCGATTGCATAATATGCGCACCCTATACGGCTTACCACCACATAAACGTAGACGCATTTCTCAAGAAACCCTGGATATTTTCGCCCCCATTGCCAATCGCCTAGGGATGCACGCTTTAAGAGTCGAACTAGAAGATTTGGGGTTTGCCTCGCGCTATCCACTGCGTTACAAGATTTTGAAAACAGCGGTCGATAAAGCACGCGGCAATCGATCAGAAATTATGGAAATGATTAATCGCGAGATTCATGACGGATTAAAGAAAGGCAATATTTTATCGGCTCGCTTTTCTAGCCGCGGGAAACATTCTTATAGTATTTATAAAAAAATGCTACATAAACATCTTTCATTTTCTGAAATTATGGATGTATATGGGTTTAGAATTATTGTTGATAAAGTTGATACTTGTTATCGCGTATTAGGTGTCTTGCATAACCTCTATAAACCGATTACGCAACGCTTTAAAGATTATATTGCAATTCCTAAAGCGAATGGCTATCAATCGTTGCATACAACTTTATTTGGCCCTTATGGTGTACCGATTGAAGTACAAATTCGCACTGAAGAAATGCACAAAATGGCAGAAAATGGGATTGCTGCACACTGGCTATATAAAATTGAAAAAACAGCGTTTCAAGATACACAATCTCGCACCCGCGAATGGTTGAAAGGTATTTTAGAATTAGATAAAAGCTCTAAAAATTCTGTGGAATTTATTGAGAATGTAAAAATTGATTTATTCCCAGATGAAGTTTACGTCTTCACCCCTAAAGGGCAAATTATTGAATTACCAGCTAGAGCCACGCCTGTTGATTATGCTTATGCTATTCACTCAGACATTGGTGACACTTGTGTGGCTGTGCGCTTAGATAAACGATTATCGCCGCTTAGCACACCATTAGTCAGTGGACAGCAAGTTGAAATTATTACGGCACCGGGCGCACGCCCTAATGCTGCTTGGCTTAACTTTGTCGTGACGAGTAAAGCACGCAGTAAAATTAAACATTTCCTAAAAAAACAACAGCGTGAAGAATCAATGGAATTAGGGAAACGCTTGCTGGAAAAAGCATTACACACCTACGACCTACACTTGCAAGATGTTCCTCACATCACATTGGAATCTATTGTTAATGGTTCACATTTAGAATCCATTGGTCATTTGTTTGAAGAAATTGGCATTGGTAATCGCCCTGCTTTATTAGTATCAAAACAAATTATTAAAACGATGGGTGACTTTCCTAAGAAAGATTCACACGATATACCGCATCCACTATTAGTCAAAGGCACAGAAGGCCTGGCGATGACGTATGCAAAATGCTGCCGACCCATTCCTGGCGATCATATTGCTGGATTAATTAAAGCTGGTCAGGGAATAGAAGTGCATATGATCCATTGTCCGTATATTGAGCGATATCATCAAACAGATAAATATGTTTCTCTTGCGTGGGAAGATCATGTGGACGGTGATTTTTCTGTGGATTTAACGGTGGATTTAATGAATCGTCGCGGCAGTTTGGCATCACTAACGCTTGCGATATGTGAAGCGGAATCGAACATTAAAAATATACGGGCTCAAGAGAGTGACAGATATCATTTTAATGCGGAGATTACGATTTCAGTGCGTGATCGTTTGCATCTAGCGAGGATTTTACGGAAGATTCGTAAGCGTAAGGATGTGCTGCATATTGGCAGGCATAAGGTGAAGATGGTTAGTGGTTAAATCATTGCCGTCAGTGCGAGTGTAGCCTGGATGGAACGTAGCGGAATCTGGGTTTGGTTGCATAATTAGCAAACCCGGATTTCGCTACGCTCCATCCAGGCTACACATACTGAGCTGTAACTAGTATTTATTAAAGCATTTCGTTAATTTTTCTGCCACTTGCTGCGGATCAGCCGCGTATTCCTTCGTCGCACGAATATACATAATAGCAAGCATCAACAAAATCCTAGCTTTTTGCGGACTTAGATCTTCACCAGCAATATTTTTAATATGCTCTTTATTAGGGCAGTCAAGCTCATCTAATATCACCGAACCACTTCCGACACGAGAACATACAACAATAATGATGCCTTTCTTTTTTGCCTCATCAATATAAGGTTGATGCGTCTTAGGTATACCGCCATTGCCTAAACCAGCAATAACAATCGCATCAGGAAGAGGATCTAAATTTATCATTGCTTTAAGCACAGCGGGCGTCGATCCTGCGTACTCTAAAAGAATCTCAACGTTTGGCAATGTTTGGCCAGGCTCGAGTTTGAATGGCGTATCACTAGTATGTTGATGCGTGATATTTGAATTAAACTGAACCTTGCCACAGTGCACGCGGCCTAGCGGGCCATTATTTGGTGAGTTAAAGGCATTCACTTTAGTCGTATTGGATTTCGTTACATCGCGAGCAGAAAAAATTTCATCATTCATCAATACCAATACACCTTTGCCACCAGCCTCTGGTGAATTAGCAACCGAAAATGCATTAAACAAATTTATAGGGCCATCTGGACTGCTAGAAGTGGATGGACGCATAGAACCTACCAACACAACAGGCTTATTGCTTTTAATCACGAGATGAAGAAAATAAGCTGTTTCTTCCAATGTGTCTGTACCATGTGTGACAACAACGCCTTGTACATCACCCTCTAATAGCTCATTAATATGAGCTGCTAATTTCAGCCAATGATCCAGCGTAATATCACTGCTATCAATATTGAATAAATTAGTAGATTCAATTTTAAATTTTTTGAGATCAGGATTATTTTCCGTTAAAGCACTCACATGCAACTTTCCAGCCTCATAACTACTAGATGTAGATGATGCACCTGTTCCAGCAATGGTACCACCCGTTCCTACTAACCATAGCAATTTCTGCTCCGCAGAACTGTCTGCTTTTTTTGTTTTCTGACCTAGCTTACTCGCTATTCTTACAGAGCTCATTTTTTATTCCTCTTTTTATAATTGTTAGAATTTAGCCCTAGATGATAGGCAGCATCTTCAAATACAACAGTACCAGCACGCATAGTGAGCAATGCTTTAAAGGCACTATTTAATACCACCAAATCCGCATCCTTGCCAAGCGAAATAGATCCCTTGCGATCGCTTAATCCCAGCGTTCTAGCGGGGTTATAAGCGGCCATTCGTATGGCACCTTCCAGTGAACACTGGGCGTACTTAGACATATGCTTGATTGCCTGAGGCAACTGTAACGTACTCCCCGCAATAGTGCCATCATCCAATGTCGTCTTGCCTTTTTTAACGTTAACCTCTTGGCCACCCAATTCATATCGACCATCTTTCATGCATTTTGCCCGCATCGCATCTGATACTAGCAATAAGCGGTCTCGCCCTTTTACCCTGAATGCCAAATCGACAATAGCCGGATGTAAATGAATACCGTCGCAAACCAATTCTGCTACCACATTATCAGCAAGTAATAATGCACCAGCCGCACCTGGCTCACGCTGAGCAATGCCTCGCATCGCATTGAATAGATGCGTTGCTTGTGAACAGCCTGCGTCAACTGCTTCCATCGTTTCTGCGTAGGTTGCATTTGTATGACCAATAGCAACACACATCCCTAACGAGCGTAAGTCTCTAATAAAAGTAATGGCATCAGGCAATTCAGGGGCGAGTGTGACTACTTTTATTGCGCCTTGCGCCAACTTCTGCCATTTAATGACTAAATCAATATTAGGTAACTGTGTTAAATTTTCATTTTGTGCACCCACTTTGGCTTTAGCTAAGAATGGCCCTTCTAAATGCACACCCAAAATAGCTGCGCCTTCTTTCGTTGGTTGCCTCGCCGCAATGACTTGCAATACTTTTTCTAAATGTTCATCAGTGGCGGTCATTGTGGTGGCTAAAAAACCTGTTACTCCTTCAGCAGCTAATGCTGAACTTAAGGCAGTTAATGCTTTCTCAGTCCCATCCATGACGTCATAACCTTTTGCACCATGCACGTGTAAATCGATTAGCCCAGGAATCAAATAATGATCCTCAGGATAGGCATGTAAAGTGGCAGGCATATGATGATCCATCATATTGGTTGGGACAATGGACTTAATTTCTTCATGTTCAACAATGACGGCTTGATCAGTTGACCATTTTTGATCGAGCAATATTTGCATGCCGTAAAAAATATGGCGATTATTTTCTTCCATGTTAGATATCCTGTTTAGAGCGTACCATAAGAATAGCACCAATTTCTGGGGGAAACGCACAAGGGCGTATACGGCTTTGTAATTCTTTTGATAATAGGGGCTCAAGGAATGGCGTGATGCCACCGATTAAAGCACAAGACAATGGAGTAGTGGTATCTAATTGCTGCGCTGTTAATGCAGTTGCAATACTGTCAATTTCGGTTGCTGCCTGCTGCATCAAATGCTTAGCAGCTGCATCACCCACTGCTGCCTGCTGAATCACTAAAGGTGCTAATGCTGCAAATGCAGTAGAGTTTGCTTGGTTTGCCCAGGTGACTAAACGTTCTTGATTATGATCAAAGTATTCATAAATCGTTTGTGCTAATCCAGATATGGCTCTGCGACCATCTAGCCATTGCAATGTTAATCGCGTCGCTGACAACCCGAGCCACGCACCACCACCAGCATCATCCAATGGAAAACCCCAACCGCCGACTTTAGTAAATCGCTGCTGTTCGATTTGATAACCAACAACACCTGTACCCGCAATAATAATAGCGCCGTCTTTACCTGCGTGGGCGCCTAAACAGGCAGTATGAGCATCGGAGACAACTTGTAATGTTTTGAAAAAATGCGGTTGCGTGATGAAGGCTTGATAGGTGTCTGGTAATTCACAGCCTGCCAAACCCATGCCGGCGTGGAAAATGTAGTTAGGATTATCTAGCGAGATAGCTAAGGGCTGCAATATGGCTTGAATAGCAGTATAAATAGATTGCCAAGAATCTGTTACTGAGAGGCGGATATTGGCAGGACCACTCACTGCATGCCCGATTGAATGACCCGCCGCATCTTGTATATGAACGATACATTTGCTAGCACCGCCATCGACGCCTATTAAAAATTTCTGCATGGCCAATATCTATTCCATTAAATTGATTTATCAGTATATCAGCGTAGAACAGAAAGAAAAGGAGTACGAATCAACATCGCACCCCTCTGTTTACTTAGGGGACAGAGATGAAGTAGCCACGTTGGATGCCATTGCCGCCTTCTTCAAATTGCTCATCCACCGAACAGTAGGCAATACACCACCAGCCAACGCAAAGTAAAAAGCCTGGGTTTCTTTGGTACGCGATCCAGTCTTATTACCCTCATTACATGCTTTTAATGCTATCTCTCGGATAGCACCAAACGTTCCAACATCATATTTTGTTGCAGCTTCAATTACTTTTTTTATTTCATCTGCATGTGCTGGCATCGTTTTAAAAAACTTTCCGCTTGTGATGTTAAATGTTTCCGGGATCAATTGTTGTTTAATATAAGAGATCAGCTCAGGATAATTACTTTCTCGCGTTTTCTTGAGCAAATCTAATATATAACCATCTTGAGCATTTACTTGATCACTAGTAAGCGCCTCAATACCATCGCCGAAGGGAAAAAACTGCTGAGCAAAACTAAATACAGCAAAACCAGTATTAAAAGGGACAGCGCCTAAATAATTCCGGATTTCTCTAAACTTTTCTATAGCGAATAACTCACGCCCCTTTTCCAAATTACCTTCACTGAACATTGCAAGCGTCGGCATAATATCGTTAAAGGCTACTTGTAAATTCTCATTCTCTGATTGGTGTAAATAATTTTTTAATCGACACAACCCTATCTGATAAGGACACTCAGCAAACAAGACTACTTTTGATATCTCCATTATACGAGGCACTTTACCAATGTCTGACTCAAATTTATCTATAGCCTTATCCAGCTCTTCGTATTTACTTCTGACAATCACTTCTTGAGATGGGGTGGCTGTTGTTAGTAGGTTAAAAAATTCAGAAAGCGTCGTCCGCTCCACACCATTGATCGCTGTCAAAAGATTATTAATATAATCCAAAGCAGTTACTATTAGAGGCGCAATTTCAGCACTCTCTTCTAATCCACTTAATGATTGCGCGTCAATTAACTTCTTTTTTTTCTGCTTTAACTCAACAACCCAGTTAGCCAATCTATCCGCAAATATATTTGCGTCTACCTGGTGGTTTGCGATTCGGCTCAATTTAGACAGAATAGACTTGGTAAGCTGGGCCACCTTATCTCTAGTCTGTTGCAAGCTCTTTAATTTCAAGCGTAACGCATCAACCGCGTCGCCAGCCATTGCATTGTCCTTAGGCAATTGAAGCGTTGCTTTAATATCTGTAGCAGGTGATGTCCATGTTACTGACTCGAGAGTCAAATGTTTTTCATACACCCTAGCCTCGCGATCCAGCTCCTCAGCGATGACCGCAGATTCATCTTTTATTTGTTTTAAATCATCATATAACGCTAATCGCTGCTGCCAATAGGCAAGATACGTATCTCTAGCATCATCAATAAAGGCGGACAAACTATCATCTATTGCTTTAAACGTGTCAAAATCTTTGTCTTCTTCGCTATATTTAGACAAGATGCCCTTCAAGTAATCATGGCGTACAACCAAATCATTATCTTGTGTATGCCAAACAAACTTTGCATCCGAGGCTAAACGCGCCTTCGTTACACCCAAATTATATTGTCTAGCGTATGAAAATACAGAATATGCCGGCTGATTAGAACTACTAGCTGCAGCTACGCTCTCATTGTAGAATCTTGCATATAATACTGGGGAATTCAATTGATCTAGAAAAAGCGCCTTTATCTCTCTATCAATGTGTGCTTTAACATGATCAAGCTCTTTTGAGATTTTTTCTGATGTTAAAGAAGCGATAGTTGGGATACTATCCGCACTACCACCCCATGCTTTCTGCAACGTCCAAGTAGTAGCTGCACCTAACATACTTTGCTTCTTATTTTCTTCTGCCTTGATATTACTCAACAATGTTTGAACTGCTAATGCAATTTGCGTGAAATCATTATTAGTTATTCTTAAAAATAGCGATTTTGCTTCCTGGAAAGATCTAATTTCATTTCTATCCCTATCAATTTCTATTCCCAGCTCGGCAAAGATACGATTAAAAAGGTTTCTTTTTTCTATACGCGTTGCTGGCTCGGAATCTAATATGTCATTGAAGCAGAGAACAGCAAAATTGTATAAAGCAGCGAATAAAGATACCTTCACGAATCTTTTAGCTTGATGTAACGTTTCAGTATCAAAGAACACACTTTTCAAATCTTGCTCTGGCGACTTCAAAGCTTTCAAATCATGATAACGCTCACCATACGCAATCAGCAATTTTTCAAAGAATTCCTCAAAAAGATTACTATCATCTGAGCTCTTAGATATAAATTTAGATTTAATCTCAAGTGTCTCTAAATCTTGTAAAAAACCTGGCAATCTATCAGCAGCTACAGCGGCAAATTTAATTTGATCAAATGCCTTTCTAAGACCATCTAACTGCTTTAGCTTAGCCTCAATACCAGCAACTTTTGCTTCATATTGACGAAAGTCCGCGAAGCTTAACGCACTGTCAGGCATAGCAGGTTGCATTTTAAAACTAGTAAATTGATCTTGATAAGCCTCTGATTGTTCGGTTACGCCTACTAAAGCGGGATATATTACAGGCTTCGCCATTAATGGCATCAATTGGCTAGTAGGAGCACGCAATACAAACTCGCCTTGTTTGCTTTTAGTGTCTACAGCAAATTTTTTATAATCTACATCGATCAGCCTATCATCATCAGATACAAGAAGTGTGGCTTTTTCAACGGTTAACCCTGCTTTTTGAGGGGAGGCTTCAAGACTCATAAATGCAAAGACACCAGGAATCACATGATTATTGGAAACATGCGTACATCTATAGCAAAGCGAAATGCCATTTTCAGGTGAATGATAAAAAGCAATATGCATTCTTTTAGGTGGCAGTGATCCCCTAAATGCATTTTCTGTGAAAACACTATAAGCAACATCCCTAGCAATGGATTCTAGATTTAATATTTCTTCCCTTGGTACTTGTGAAAAAAGCAACTCGAAAGGTGCCTCTCCAAAGGTAATGACCATTGATTGCTTATTATTGCTCACTTTAAATGCTGGCATAAACACTCCTCGCTTTTATAATTTTATATAGCTAGCTTCTTATCCGTTGCCTGTTCTGTTGCTCAGCACGCAACCCTCTTAATTTCACACTTATTTCGTCCGGCGACCTAATTCCCTGAAAAGAGGAATAGTATTGAGTGGTATCCTGAAATCTGCTGCTATTATTGTTATTATTAGCACCACTCCATTCCTTCGTTACTTTTTCATAAACAGTTAAAGCCTTATCTAAAGCACCATTCTTATTCGTGCCATCAACGTTAAACAATACACTCATTGCTAAAAGCTGCGCCTTAACATGCTTAGGTAGTTGATCCGGCCTGCCGAGATTTTTTTCCAAGCAAATGGTATTTTTGCCAAAAATACCACTGAACCAACCATTTGCAGACCATTCATACCCGCGGATATGCTTATAAAGCTCTCTGAGTTCATCCAGACAAACTTGGCTACGTTGAGGCTTAGCTTTAATTTCAGCATCACGTGTTTCTAATTTTCCTTTTACTTCAGCACGCTGGCCACTGAAAATACTGTAATAGCTTGCCGTTGCTCTACTACGGTTTCTATTACTATCACTGTGACAAGCATCCAATGCAATGGCTTCAATTTTTTGAAAAGCACGTGATGCATTCTGAGCTGTAGGATCCGCTAAGTAGTGAGTGATAACAGAATACTGCTTAGCAACATGCTTAGGAACTGGCTTCTCAGTACCATCCGGCTTCTGAATGGCGTAAAAATGACTTTTAGGATCCCAGTCAATCTCTTCAATAAAAGTTTTGATCTCGCCAATAAGGCTTTGTAATCCCACGCTATTTACTTCTTTTTCTCTCTGAAAATAATCAAAAATAGCCTGATCATTTTTTTCAAAAATTCTATAATACTCTTCTGTCGTAGGTAACCGTTTAGAATGTCTCTCATGCCTTGCCAACGCAACAAGTCTCTTTATTTGATCCCACTTTTGCTCATTAGTTAACCGAAGCCCATTATTATCATCAATAGTCTCTTTTATTTTTCTAACTGTTGTTGGTAACGCCTTCAGACTGGACCCTTCAACTAATAAACCAGTCCAACTTGAAGTAAATACACCTCGTTTTCCCCAAGCCGCAAACTCTAGATGATCGCGGATATTTTGGATTAAAGTAGTGTAATCAATAGTAGGAGCTAGCTTATCTAAATTTATTACTCTTTTTCGTCTACGCGGAGGATTACTAGGCACAGTCTTGTTTTCCTTAGAAGGTAAATTAGCAGCCTCTATCACTGGCAGCGGTGAGGGCGACTGAGGCGCTTGATTGCGTATATCATCCCTAGATAGGGTCAATGGCGTAGCCGTATTAGCTGTATTAGAAGATCCAGTTGAGCTAGAAGACGAAGCAAGTGAAGCAGAAGCTGCGCTCGCTCTGCTATTGCTATGAGCGCTCGCTTCTTCTAAACGTCGTTCTTCATCCGAAACAAGTGCTCCAGCTTCCTGCAATTTAGCAGACAAAACATCTTCCCATTTTTGATATGAGCCATCACTACTCTTTTCTGATGAATTACCAAATACTTCTTCAAAATCTTTTAATAACTTCTCATCTTCTTTAATATTAAAGAATTCCTTAACATCCTCAGATGGCTTATATGCAAATACCGCCTTATTCCATGTCAATTGTTTAGGAGGGCTTACTCCTACAACAAAAAGGCTGGGTTGCCCCGTTTGCTTAGTCAAATGCTCTGTGGCTTTTTTTAATTCAAGCTCTAAAAGATTTCGTGCATAAACATCTTCTTTGGAATTATTTTCCCATTTTACCTTATTAAGACTAGATATCAGCGCTTCAACAATGCCTGCAACTTGCGCAGCTTGACCATCTAATAGACCAGCGATTAATTGGCCATTAACAATCGCAATATTAACCTTCACAAAAATTCGATTAAATTCTTCTTTTCGATTATGACGCTTATCTGCAGATAACCCTTTTTGCAATACATACTGGTTATAAATATCAAGAGCCGCATTGTATAAAGCAAGTGTGATTGTTTCCCTTGAAAAATTATATCGCTCAGGAACCGCTTCTTGAAAAACTAAACGTTCAAAGAACAGTGCCTGAACAGCTTCACTAAGATGCTCGATAATAGACGTCTCACGATCAATAAAAGCTTCAAGAACACTTTTCTCAGCACTAGCTTTTTCAAGCTTACCTACTTCTATTTTTAGTGTTTTCAGCATATGACGACGTTTAGATATAATCGCTTGCACATCTTTAAATTTTTCGCTCAATGATGAAGGGAGCTTGTGACGATTAGCAAAAAAACCATCTTCTTCTAATAATCTTTTGACGGAAGGAACATCATATTCAATTTTAGACTGATGGGATAATGTACCATTGCCAAACGCTTTTCGAATAAGCCCTTGATAATCGTCTGTTCTGGTTAATCCAGCTTTAACAAGCGAAATTAATTCAACCTCAGGCGTTTGGCGACTTGCGTCAAATCTAAAATCCACACGAGGCGCAACGTTTGAATGAGTTAAATTAACTTTTGTCGTCTCTGTTTTAGTTAAACGACCGCTACTGGTTGTACACCAGATAGAAAGCTCATCATTTTTGAAGTCAACAAGAGAGACATGTATTGATTTGTGTTGGTCTTTATTATGCGCAAAAAGGTAGGTAGCAATAGAACGTAAAACTTCGTCCTGCTTTTCTGGGGAGATAGCATTATCCAATAACTCTAATGGGATATCATTAAATGTTACTTCAAGTTTAACCTGATCAAATTCATCTCTAATAGTTACTACTATCATCACCTTTCCCCCAGACAGAACAAGAGTTGTTCATTTAGTTAAGATAGTGTACTACCACTATCTTAACATTCTCTTATGGGGGGCATATTTAATAGGCGATGTTTAAAAATAGAATCGCTAATAAAATCCATTACTTCCGGCGAAGAAAGACTGGAGCACTTGAGTCAGACGCTTGTTTTGATGGACAAAATAACAAACCTGCCCAAAAACTATGATAACTATTTAATTTTTCTGAATTTTTAACTTTAGCAGCCAGATTAATTTCTCTAATTTCTTTAGCAATACCTTCAAGCAGTTGCCATTTCTCTTCCAGTACCTGCTTTGCCCCGGCCTGAATAGACCCGCCTTCTACATATACGGAAGATTTTGGAATACAGAATGCAGCCTCAAGGCAAGTTTGACCAAATGCGTCTCTATGGGCATCAATACCTCTATCTTGAACATAATGAGAGATGGAACCTGTAGCACTAGGATCTTCTTGGTAAACCATCGACCCATCTAATCTATCCTCCATAGCTTCCCTCTTCTCCCAGTGCCAGCCAAAAGCAGGAGCCGTCCAGGCACCGATTAATGCTGTTTGCGGGATAATTGTGAATGGACCATTAGCATCCCAAAGCGCATAAAAAGCTTTTCGATCATTGCCAAAATATTCCCTGCAAACGGATGTGATTTCCTCTTTTGCTTTAACTAAATGCGCTTCAAGAAAAGTTCTTGCATAGTGCGTAACACCCCACCTCCCCTTCCAGGTGATATTTTCTGCCTCTCTTAAAAGACTGATTATTTTCGTTGTTAGGCTGGCAGCCGAACAATCATTAATTAAATGTAACTTAGTAAAATTCACATGATCTTCTTCAAATTTCACATTGATAATTTGAAATACTTTATTAAATCTAGCTTCTGTTTCCGCGGGAATAGCTGCTGGCGAATGGGCAAGATATTTCTTATAAATTTCAATCACTGCATCTTGCAAGGCGTATAAAAAAACATGGCCCGCATAAGATCTTAATGCGATGCGCGCATCTCTATCCTGAAAGAACACAGCATGTTTCTTTAACAAGGAAAGCATAGAATATTCAGATAAATAATTATTTTCTTCCTGAACGAATTGCTCTAATGGCTGAAATTTTCCAATAAAATCATGGGATGGTATTTTTTGAGCTTCCTGATATAAAGAAGCTAACTTGTCTGAAAATGCTTTCAGTGCCTGTTCCCTTTCTTGCAGCAAACTAGCAAACAACCCCTGTTGTTTCCATATTTCTGATTTATCCCCAAAAAACTCAAGATCTTTCAAGAGTGCTTCCGGGTTAACTTGAGCCAGGGCCTCTTCTCTACTTACAAGATAATTTGCAATATGTGGTCGTTGGAATGGCAAATCTATTTTGTCTATTCTACTGTCCATTATATATCCCCTCGCTATTATATTTTTATTGAGTGTGATTGTATTTTATGCAGCTTAACGCCGTATTAAGAGATTTTGGGAGGGGTGGCTACACGGTTCTTAGTTTTCTTCTCAGCATGCTTAAAGGGACGCTTACCACGCCATCCGTAGAAGCTCCATAAGTATATGATTCTACAGGTACCCAGCTATGTCCATGGATGATTTCATAAGTGACAGACCACTGACTTTCAATGGGAGGCAACAGGTACTGGGGCGTTAGACTTAATAAGCCAGTCGCCTTCAACTCAGCAAGCATTTTATCCTCGCTTTTAAAAACAGTCGTGTAATAATCCACATCCAGCACAGGATCAGCAAAGCCAAGATGGACTAATTCATCCCCCAAGTCATGCATATCAATAAAATGCGGCTGACTGCTTCCTTCTAAATACTCTCTATATTCCCGCAAAGTATCTGGGCCTAGGCTAGTAAAGATAAGCACCCCTCCTGGACGCAGCACTCGGCGGCATTCCTGGAAGATGGCCTGTCTGTCCTCGCACCAAGGCAACAGGAAGTTAGCAACAACCATATCAACTGATAGTGAACGCAGTGGCAATCTATAAGCGTCGGCTTGTACAGCTAGGGGGCAATGGGATTTAGCGACAGCCAGCATATCGGCTGACAAATCTAATGCTAGCAGCTTGGCTTCGGGATAATGCTTTTGTAGTTCAGTGGCGAGTAATCCCGTGCCGCAACCTAATTCTAAGATTACCTTAGGTTCAACTGTCATTAGGCTTAAGCGCGCCAATAAATCCTTGCCGGCTTCTTCAGCAATAATAGCGGCGGCTTGGTATTCACTAGGAAACCATTGTATGTTGGATAAACTCATACCACTTTACACTCGTATTATTAATACACTCATGCCTTGGACCTGCCTATTATGCGGCGGTCATTGCACGACTGATTATGCTATTTGTTTGCCATGTTACCAAAGTTTGCCGATTTTATCTCATGCTTGTTACCGGTGTGCGAAAGAACTGCCTAATGGACAAACGCTTTGCGGGGCTTGCTTGATAGACCCGCCGCCTTATTTTTTGACGCATGCACTTTTTCCCTATGACTACCCGATAGGGGAAATGATTATTCAGCTTAAGTTTCAGCATAAATTGGGGCATGCGTTGGCATTGGGGAAACTAATGGGGAGGAAGATTAAGGAGGAGTGGTATGTGGATGCAACGCTGCCGGATGTTATTTTGCCGGTGCCTTTGCATGTGGGGCGATTAAAGGAGCGGGGATTTAATCAGGCGGTTGAGGTGGCTAAATATGTTGCTAGGGAAATTAAGGTGGCGGTTGACATCGCGGGGATTGAACGAGTGAAAGCGACAACGGCGCAAAGCCAGCTAACGGTGACGGCGCGGGAGGTTAATTTGAAGGATGCGTTTAGGGTGGGCAGGAATTATACAGGACTGCATGTGGCGGTGTTGGATGATGTGATGACGACGGGGAATACAGTGAAAGTTCTGTCTGACGCATTAGTAGGTGCTGGAGCTAGGAGGGTTGATATTTGGTGTTGTGCGCGGAGGCTGTAGCTTCGTAGCCCGCATGCAATGCGGGGTTTTT
>JBAQCP010000176.1:0-15925 GCA_049294295.1 Gammaproteobacteria bacterium
TTTCGCGGGAATGACAGCGCTGTGTACGGGTATGACAGCTTTTATCAGTAAGCGGCCACTAAATGTGGTGAAGCCACGAAACAACAAGCAACAACCACCTGGCACAAAACTTGCATATAAAGAAGGGTGTAAAATGGAGCTACACCTTAAATGAAAATTCTAGTCATAGACAGTGATTGTCAACGCCAAGCAAATCTGGAAGCCAGATTAACGGCTAAGGGCATCATTATCACTACTAATTTGCCAGATGCGGCGGCTTTGGTCATTTTGGGGCAAGAAGAACATTTTACAAAAAAATTACTAGAAGAAAGTGTCAGGAAGCCGCAAGTATTGTTGACAGAGTCACCAGAAATTTATAAACAGTTCGGTAAAGAACACATTATATTTTTACTAGACCAAATTAAATCAAATTCTGATTTAATAGATCAAATTAATACAATTTTTAATGGTTTTAGCAAATCCTATTTCATGCCGATTGCAGTCGATCCTAGCACAATAGCCATGTTAAATTCAGCCAGAAAAGCAGCAAACAGCAAGGCTAGTATTTTAATTAGCGGGGAAACTGGTGTTGGTAAAGAAGTATTATCTCAATATGTACATCACCACTCACCATATGCAGAAGGGCCGTTCGTTGCCGTCAATTGCGCGGCATTGCCAGAAAATATGATAGAAGCGATTCTGTTCGGCCATGAAAAAGGCGCATTCACAGGTGCGATTAATCATCATTTAGGTAAATTCGAACAAGCCCAGCAAGGTTCGTTATTATTAGATGAAATTTCTGAATTACCATTAGGCTTACAAGCTAAATTACTACGTGTTTTGCAAGAAAGAGAAGTAGAGCGCCTAGGGGGCAAAAAACCGGTTCCCATTCAAGTAAGAATTATTGCTGCTTCTAATTTAGATTTAAGACAGCAAGTCATGAAGGGTTTATTTAGGCGCGATTTATATTATCGCTTAAATGTTATTCCGCTCCATTGCGCTCCTTTACGGAATAGAGTATTAGATATTATTCCATTAGCAGAATATTTCTTAAAGAAATATGCGCTAGAGCTAGAGAAGCCAATTCCTAGTTTAACCAATGCCGCTAAGCGTAAGCTTACTCTGTGCAAATGGTATGGCAACATTAGAGAGATGGATAATGTCATACAACGCGCGATCATTATGACTGATGGCAATATATTGGATGAACAAGATATTATTTTGGATGAAAATCTGACAGAGATAGCGGTTGATGATAATGTGGTTGATCATTCGGATTATTTTAGCTCTAAGCTCGAAGCCAGTGAGGCGCATGTTATTTTAGATATGTTGAAAGAAACTGATGGATGTCGGCATCAGACCGCAGAAAAGTTAAATATTAGTCCAAGGACGTTACGCTATAAAATTGCAAAATTAAAATCGGTAGGGATTGATGTTCCTTAAGGGAGAAGGGAAGAAATGAGCATTAACAATGTACCGAACGTTAGGGCGGATATCAACGAAATGCTTTCTAAAATTCGTGATCTATCCGGCAAAACGTCAGTTTTTGCAAAACAGCAAGTGACGCCTGCCACTGGGTTTGACAACATCATGGCTGCTGCAAAGGGCGCTTTCCAATCCGTTAACCAAATGAGAACAACTAGCGAGGCAATGAAAGATGCTTATGTAGCAGGCGATCGCTCAGTTTCCATGGCACAAGTTGTTGTTGCATCCCAAAAGTCCAAAGTTGCTTTTGAAGGTCTCATGATTGTCAGAAATAAATTATTGGAAGCATATAAAGAAATTATGAATATGCCGCTTTAATCAGTTAATTTAATTGGATAAGAAAAATGCAATCAGCTGAGAATTTGAAACTTATAAAAAATGTAAGAGCGGCAGTACAAACACCTTTTGCTAAGCAATTAATGTTTATGGTGGGAGTCGCAGCGAGCGTTGCAGTAGGTATAGGTGTTTATCATTCATTTCAAGAGCCGATTTATCGTCCACTGGATTACCAAGTTGGTCAGCAAAATATGTCTATGATTGTAGACACGTTAGAAAAAGCAGGTATTCGCTACAAAATGAATGATAGTGATGGTTTGATTTTTGTGCCAGCTAAAGACCTGCAGCAAGCAAAATTACGATTATCAGCCGCAGGTGTTGCCAAAGACGATAGTTTTAATTTCCAATACCTGAATGAGCAAGGTGGTATTGGCAGCAGTCAATTTATGGAAAGTGCGCGTTATTTGCGCGCATTAGAGAGTGATTTATCTAAGACCATTGGTGGTATAGAAGGGATTGCATTTGCACGAGTACATATCGCTATTCCTGAAAATAATATTTTCGCGGATGAAAATCGCCGACCAACAGCATCTGTTGTGGTGAGTGCTGCACCGGGGTTTATGTTAGATAAAGACAAAATTCGTGCGATTGTACAAGTCATCGCTAGTAGTGTGCCAGGGCTTGATCCAAAAGATGTCGCGATTACCGATCAGTACGGTCATTACTTGTCAGGTGTCTTGAATGAGGATTCTTTATATAATGCAGAACAATTAACTTATCAAAACAATATTCAAAATTTCTACGAAAAACGTATTCAAAGTATGGTTGTGCCTTTAATTGGCGAAAATAAAGTAAGTGTTAGGGTATTTGCCAACATTGATTTTTCTCAAAGTGAATCGGCCGATGAGAAGTATGATCCTAAGAGTAAAGTGATTAGAAGTGAACAGCAGTCATCAACCAGTAGTAGTGATGGCGCCGGCGCTTCCGGGCCCCCAGGCTCATTATCAAATACACCACCAGAGTCTGATGCAGATAAAAAAGCAGCCCCAGGCGGCGCTGCTGCTGGCGGTAATTCCAGCTCAGAATCTACTAAAAATTATGAAATTGATAAGTCGGTGACTTATAAAAAATCGAATGCTGCCAAGGTGACGGCATTATCAGTGGCTGTTGTTGTTGATAATGAAACAACCTATGACGCTAAAAGCAAAAAATCAACTAGTAAGCCTATCAGTCAAGATAAGCTCAACAAAATTACTGATTTAGTCAAAGCCACTATTGGTTATGATGAAAAACGTGGTGATAAAGTAACGGTTGTTAATAGTTCGTTTATGCCGCTGCCAGCAATGAATGATGGTGCTTCCTCACATATGTGGGATGAGCCATGGTTCTGGGATATGGTGAAGCGTTTTATGGGTATTGCTTTAGGCTTAAGTATTTTATTTATGTTATATAGACGTATGTCGTCTTACGCTAAGACAAGCACAGCAACAGAATTAGTCGCCGTCAGTGATGACAGAGAAGGCTATTATATGACGCCAGAAATGCAGGCCTTAAAGCAAGAACAAATTAACCGTTTGAAAGAGCTAGCGAATAGAGAACCTAATCGAGTAGCGTCAGTCATTAAAAACTGGATTGGAAAATAAATAGAATGGATAAAATTAGAAATGCAGCGATTATTTTGCTCGGTATGGGAGATAAAGCCGCTGCTGAGATATTAAGAAGCCTGAACCCCAGAGAAGTGCAATCAATTATTGAAGCGATTAATGAGATTGAAAATGTCTCAGAAAAAGATGTGATCAAGGCTTTGAATGATTTCTTTAGGGAGGCGAATAATAATCTAGGCATTGACGTCGTTTCCAAAGAGTACATTAAAAATTCCCTGGTTTCGTCTGTCGGCATTAAGGGTATTGATGGTATTGATAGTGAAAAAATTAAATGGATTGAGATATTAAAATATCAACCCATGCAAAATATCATTGAAATTATTCAGGATGAACATCCGCAGATTATTACCTCATTAATTGTTATTTTATCAAATCAAACGAGTGAAAAAGCATCGGATTTGATTAAATGCATGCCCAAAGAAATGCAAAATCAAATTATTAAGCGTATGACAAATATTGCTCCTATTTCTACGTATGGTATCGATGCATTATCAACCTTCTTTGATAAGCAATTTGAAGATCCAGATAAGTTTAGCGCCATTTCAGTTGATGGTGTTGAGGCGGTCGCGAATATCATTTCTTACTTAGATAGTGATACTGAGCATGACATTATTAGTTATTTATCTACCGATAACCAAGAAGTAAGTGATTTAATCCAAGACAGATTGCTACCATTTGATCGTTTGGCAGATTTAGATAATAAGAGCTTACAAACCTTATTGCGTGAAATCGACAATGATGATTTGGCGATCGCTTTAAAAGGCGTCGATGAATATGTTAAGACCGCTTTCATGAAGCAAATGTCCACAAAATCTGCTGAAATTTTAAAAGATGACATGGAAGTAAAAGGTCCCGTGAAGATGTCTAAAGTCATCGAAGCACAAAAGAAAATCATTTTAGAAGCTAAAAAGTTAGCGAAAGAAGAGAAAATAGTGCTAGCAAGTAAAAACGATAATGACATTGTCTTTTAAACACTGAGTATAAAATGGCAGATGATAAACTAGAAGAGTCAACAGAATGGATGTTTCCAGCCATTGATATTTGGAGCTCAGAGGAAAACGAAGCAGAAAATAATGGTCAAGATTTTGAGACGGTGGCTGAGGACGTTGAAGAAGCACCTGTCAATGAAGAAGAGCTTGAAAGCGATAGAATATTTTCTGAAAAAATGGCGCATTTAGAAGATTTAAAAAACGATCTTTTAAATAAAATTTCTATTTTAAATAAGATATTTGAAGAATTGAAAAATTCTCCCATTTCTATTGATGAAGAAATGATTGCGCTCATTGAGCGGGTTGTTAAAAAATCAGTGAAAAAGATAATACAAAAAGAAATGCAAAATGATGATAAAATTTTGCCGCAAATGATTGGTCATTTGAAAAGTCTAATTGAAGAGAAAAGTAGTGTATTAAATATCTATATTAGTCATGATGATTATCAAAAAATCATGGAAGGTAATTTACTGCCTAATAACTCCTTGACTATTAATCCTAGCTTACAGAGTGGCGATATTATCGTTAAGTCAAATTTTACTGAAATTAGTGCTATTTTAGATGAAAGAATAGAAAGCTTAACCAAGGTTGATCATGCTTGATTTTACAACGCAAGAAGAAGTGCAGATTAAAGCACACCTTGAGAAAATGCTTGCGGCCGTTGATAAAAATGATTCCTTCGTTATTTCCGGTACTATTTCTAAAATTTCAGGTATGAAGATAGAAGCTGTTGGTCTTAATACACCATTAGGTACCGTCTGCCAAATTGCTATCTCTTCATCGCATTCTATTTACGCAGAAGTGATAGGCTTTTCTAGCAAAACAACATATTTAATGGCAAATCAAGATGTGTCTGGTTTAAGGCCGGGTGCAAAAGTGACGCCTATTTCTTTATCAAATAAAGCACATGTGGGTATGGCCTTATTGGGGCGTGTCATTGATTCTTCATGCGATCCCATTGATGATTTGGGTCCCATTAATTATGAAGGCTATTATCCCTTAATTTCTAAACCTATCAATCCACTGTCAAGAAAGCGCATTGATGAGCCGCTTGATGTGGGTATTAAGGCCATTAATGCGTTGCTTACCGTGGGTAAAGGGCAGCGGTTAGGTATTTTTGCAGGCAGTGGCGTAGGTAAGAGTGTTTTATTAGGTATGATGACGCAGTTTACCAAAGCGGATGTTGTCGTTGTTGGTTTAATTGGTGAGCGTGGGCGCGAAGTAAAAGAATTTATTGAAGAAAATCTAGGTCACCATGGATTAGAAAAATCGGTGGTGATTGCCTCGCCTGCTGACACATCCCCTTTAATGCGCGTTAATGGTGCCTCATTAGCAACAGCACTTGCTGAGTATTATCGAGATCGAGGGTTGGATGTTTTATTAATTGTTGATTCATTAACTAGATTTGCACAAGCACAACGTGAAATTTCATTATCTGTTGGTGAATTGCCGGCGACCAAAGGATTTACACCTTCGGTTTTTGCGAAAATTTCGCAATTAGTTGAAAGATCTGGCAATGGGAAAGTTGGGCAAGGCTCAATTACTGCATTTTATACCGTTTTAGTAGAGGGCGATGATCATCATGATCCTATTGCAGATCACGCTAGGTCAGTCTTAGACGGGCATATTTTCTTATCTCGTTCGTTAGCAGATGCCGCGCATTATCCAGCTATTGATATTGAAAAATCCATTAGCCGCGTGATGAATAGTGTTGTTGATGAAAAGCATTTGCAATTAGCGACTCATTTTAAGCGGCTTTATAGTTCGTATATGAAAAATAGAGATTTGGTTCAGGTGGGGATGTATCACGCCGGGACTGATAGAGTGTTGGATGAGGCGCTGAGATTTAAAGATAAATTTGAGCGGTTTTTAGTGCAAGGTGTGATGGAAAGTGCTGGCATGGAAGAGAGTATGGCGCAGCTGGAGGGGGTTTTTCAGCTGTAAGTTAACGCAGCCGTCATTGCGAGTCATTACTGTCATTCCCGCGAAAGCGGGAATCTATTTATAACGATACTTCTGCTGTATGTTTGAAATGGGTTCCCGCTTTCGCGGGAATGGCAGTAGTGGCTCGCAATGACGGCAGTGGCTTCATCCGGGCACAGGTTTATATCAGCTATATTAGCTGCAGTGACGAACAAGAGCTGCTAGGTTGATCAAAGTAATTCTCCAATAAAACCAGCTCCGCTTGAAATTCGGTAAATAAACTTTCATCCAAAATATGTTTAAATGAATTGGTAGAATCTTGATTGGAAAAGCGTAAAGAGAATGCTTCCACTTCTTGGAGTGTCGTTGAAAAGGTGGGTAATCCTCCGTGCTGATTTAGAAAAGCCATTAATTCATGCAAGATATTAATATCGTTCATGGTATGCGTAAGGTTGTTTGCAGGTGAAAGACTCATAAAAGAGGTCACAAAAAATTTCCCATGAGCCTCTTTTTGTCTTTGATCAATGAAGGCCAAATAAGTTTGGCAGGCAGTTAAGGCTGCCGTTCTTAGCATTTCTACATGAGGATCTCTGCTAGCTGCGCGGACTGGCTCTGCATGCAAGTTGCTGAATGTGACATGATGGTTTCCCATCGTTCGGAAATGGATGAGTATTTCTTCAGGATTATGTTGGTTAAAGCTGATATGGCAAAACCCATTTTGTTTTAAAAACATAGGCACTAGCGGTGCTTCTGCAAAACTCATCCGGTCTTGTAATTTGCCACCACCGCCACCTGATACGACTTGAGCAATTTTATGATCTTGTGTCTCATCAGCTGCATTATTGTAATAATATAAAGAATGATCGTGTGCCCCCAGGATGAGGCTAGGTTTAAAATGCTGGCGTTGAAATATATTTAATAACATCTCATTATAATTGATGCCTGGTTTGCCTAGCAATCCTTCTATTTCTTTGATTTGAGCTGCGTTTAAGTAATGATCTTGATCGCCATGAAAAACGCGTTTACCACAAGTAAACAACGAGTGGTGCTGAACCAATATTATTTTACGCCCAGCTGCTAGCGCCTCATAGTAGGTTTTTTCTAGCCAACTCACTTGG
Organism: Gammaproteobacteria bacterium; assembly: GCA_049294295.1. GTDB lineage: Bacteria > Pseudomonadota > Gammaproteobacteria > DSM-16500 > DSM-16500 > Aquicella. Next base: position 7,435 of record JBAQCP010000176.1, read on the forward strand.
TTATTGATGTTTCGATCTTTGGTATATTCCAAATAATCCTTCACATACGTATTAGAATTCAAATGAATGAATTGCATTTTACCTATGTAGTAAGAGTAATATTGTGCAGGCATGACCCATTTTAGTTTTGTCTCATTTAGCTCGGCAAGGGTAATGTGAGATTGTGTAAATAATTGTAATTTAGCGTTGGCGTCACCTAAAAACGTATGATCAACTTCATTCTGTTCGGTTAAGTCACCGGTTGGTGGGGATTGAAAGCCATGATTTCTCGCTTCGCTGTAGAATGTGCTAAAGCTATAAAGTAATTTTGAATTAAATTTGTAAGGTGCAATCCTTGAATAATTGCCGTCATGATTGCCTAGCGTCATCATGATAGGGAAAGGTAGCTGGCTATAATATTTGTAGAAGTATGTTTCAAATACCTCATCAGTGGCAGATCTGGCACCATGAGGATAAATGTTATCGCCCGTGGTTAATGCAAAATGAATGTTATTGGGAGCGCTAAATTTTAGCATTTCACCCGCAATTTGTTGTTGAGCAGGGCTATCTTCGCCTTGGCAGCCAAAAACAAGGAGATTAATCGTTTCGTCAGGGATGCTTAAGGCAAATACACGCGTGCCCGAGCCGATAATTTCTGCTGCGATTTTTTCCGGCACGGTTACAGGAGTATTCATTGCACCAGGTTGGGCCGAGCTTGTACTGGCAGCGTTTGAGCTGCTAGCTCCGAAGAAACGACTTAACATAATGCCCCCGTTTTCTTTTAAGTGATGGCTAGCATTTACTTGGTAGATGCTTCGCTTACTGCCACAATTTTTAGAGAATTAGTGTGTCCATGAACACCAATCAAATCACCTTTTGTAATAATGACTAAGTCGCCATTTTTTAAAATGCCGCGGTTTTGCAATTCAGAGACAGATGATTGATTTAACACGCGTCTATCAATATGCGTCGCGTCAAATGGAATAGGGTAAACACCGCGGTATAACGTCATGCGTCTTAGGGTGCCTTCATAACGGCTTAAGCCATACACCGGTATAGTGGAATTAACGCGAGACATTAAAAGTGGTGTGGTGCCAGATTCAGTCAAGGCAATAATAGCGGTAATATTTAAATGATTAGCCGCATACATAGTTGCCATTGCAATGGTTTTGTCAATTTCATGCAAACGATAATTTTTTAATCCATCTACCGTTTGGCTGCTTTGATGTTTTTCTGCGCTCAAGCAAATACGGTCCATCGCAGCTACGGCTTTATCTGGATAAAGGCCAACAGCAGTTTCGCCAGATAACATAACGGCATCAGTGCCATCTAATACAGCATTCGCAATATCAGATACTTCCGCACGGGTTGGGATGGTGTTGTATATCATGGATTCTAGCATTTGTGTTGCTGTAATCACTGGCTTGTTAAAAGCTCTTGCGACTTGGATAATTTTCTTTTGCGTGCCAGGTAATTCGGCATCACCAATTTCAACGCCTAAGTCACCGCGTGCAATCATGACAGCATCAGATGCTTTGATAATACTATCTAGGTTAGTGATCGCTTCTGTTCTTTCGATTTTCGCAATAATCCCTTGATTGCCGCCTGCAGCTTTCAATAATACGCGGGCTTCTTTGATGTCATCATCGTTGCGTGGGAAAGAGACGGCGATGTAATCGGCCTGTAATCTGACCGCTTCTTTAATATCAATTCTATCTTTTTCTGTGAGTGCCGCAGCAGATAAGCCGCCACCTAAGCGATTAATACCTTTATTGTTGGATAGCTCGCCGCCGACCACCACTTTACAGAAAATTTTTGTGCCTTCTGAGCGCACGACATAAAATACTAAACGACCGTCATCTAGTAATAGGGTGTCACCAGTTTTAACATCGCGTGGTAAGTCTACATAGGCGAGTGACACAATAGTTTCATCGCCAGCATTTTCATCGAGAGCGGTATCTAAAATAAAATCTTGGTTTTCTTGCAGGGTCACTTTTTTATTCTTGAATCGACCGATGCGAATTTTTGGTCCTTGCAAATCAGCAAGGATAGCAACGGTGATGCCGTGCTTAGCGGCGATTTCACGCACCATGTTAATGCGACTTTCGTGCAAACTATGTTCACCATGTGAATAGTTTGCGCGGAAAACAACGGCGCCAGCTAAGATAACGCGTTCTAATACGATAGGATCATCCAATGAAGGGCCTAGGGTAACTACGATTTTGGTTCGTCTTAACGTATTCATGGTGATTGTTTTCACTTGTTGTTAGATGGTTTGAGAAGATGGGGGTCATTTTAGCACGTTAAGGGTTTTTGTCATGCTTTGGATGCTGGCGGGGTAGTCTAAACAATATGATGCTTATGTCATTCCCGCCTGCGCGGGAATGACATAAGGCTAAGTCACTTTCTCAATTTTAGCCATGCGTTCTTCTAATGCTGCAATCACAGGTAACTTTCTACCTTCTAATACGGTCAAGAAAGCGCCGCCGCCGGTTGAAATGTAATCAATCTTGCTAGCAATATTATATTTCTCAATGGCCGCTAACGTATCACCGCCACCAGCTACTTTGAATGCTTTACTTTCGGCAACCGCTTTAGCAATGGCTTGTGTGCCATGAGCAAATTCTTCAATTTCAAACGCACCCACTGGGCCGTTCCAAAGAATTGTTTTTGCTTTTTTAATCAAAGGTAACAGGCTCTTGATGGTATCTGGGCCAATATCAAAGATTCGTTCGTTGTCATCTACCTGAGAGACTAAGCGCACATAAGAATCAGCATGTTCTGATAATTTTTCAGCAACCACTACGTCTATTGGTAATGGCATCTCTGCTTTGCGATTCTTTACTTCAATCGATAAACGTTCTGCTTCATCGATCAGATCGGGCTCATATAATGATTTACCAACGGTGTAACCCTCAGCGGCTAGGAAGGTATTTGCGATACCACCACCAACAATGAGGGCGTCTACTTTTTTCACTAATGAATCGAGTAGGGCGAGCTTGGTGGAAACTTTAGAGCCGCCAACAATCGCCAAGATAGGACGAGCTGGTTTTTCCATAATTTGATTTAGCGTTTCAAGCTCAGACATCATTAATGGACCAATACAGGCTTGCTTGGCATATTTGATGACGCCGCAAGTAGATGATTCAGCGCGATGAGACGTTGCGAACGCATCCATAACATAAATATCGCAGAGAGCCGCCATCTTTTTAGACAGCTCAACGTTATTGTCGATTTCACCGTGGTTTAAGCGGACGTTTTCTAAGAGCACCACATTAGCGTCACCCATATTCACGCCATCAATCCAGCGAGTAATCAGAGGAACATCCATTTTTAGTAAGGTGGATAACGTTTGTGCGACGGGTGCTAGCGAATAGCTTTCTTCACCTGTAGAATCACCTGGGCGGCCAAGATGAGACATGAGCATGACTTTTGCACCTGCTTTCAGGGCTTGCTTGATCGTTGGCAATGCTGCGCGAATGCGAAGATCACTGGTTACTTTGCCGTTTTTAATCGGCACATTGAAATCTTCTCGAATCAGGACCCGCTTTCCTTTCAGATCCATATTCGACATTGTTGGAATTGCCATTCGCGCATGCTCCTTTTTTAAACGATCAACTAGTTATGGTTGATGAAGTTATTGCATAACTAATGGAAAAAAACAATACTGCCGTTTCCGGGCGCGAAATGCAGGTGAAAAATAATGCGAATCAGGATCTTACGACGGTTTTTGGCCCTAGAGTCTTCTAGCGGCATCATTTTGTTTTTGATGGCTATTTTGGCCATGATTTGGGCAAATTCTCCTTTGGGCTATCTCCACACGCAATTTGTTGCATCTTCTTTGTTTTGGATCAATGAAGGCTTGATGGCTATTTTCTTCTTAGTCGTGGGCATGGAATTAAAGCGGGGTTTCTTAGAGGGACAGTTTTCAAAGTTTTCCCAGATTGCCTTGCCAGCCATTGGGGCATTAGGCGGTATGATTGTTCCCGCGCTTATTTATGTCGCTTTCAATACGCCGGATCTTGAAAAATTAGCCGGCTGGTCAACACCGGTTGCGACAGATATAGCCTTTGCGTTAGGGGTGCTGTCTTTATTTGGCAAGCGAGTGCCGGTTGGGCTGAAGCTATTTTTGTTAGCCCTCGCTATTTTTGATGATCTAGGGGCCATTTTAATTATTGCCGTTTTTTATTCCCACGGCGTATCAATCGGGTGGTTATTTCAAGCCGCTGTATTAATGATCATGTTGTTCTCTTTTAATCGATTATCTGTCTCGTCTTTAATTCCTTATTTAGTGGTAGGCGTCGGTCTTTGGTGGTGTTTGTTGCATTCTGGCGTACATCCTACTATTGCCGGTGTATTATTAGCGTTCACTATTCCTAATGAGAGTAAGCGTGGTCCATCCCCGCTGCATCGACTAGAAAACCAGCTCCATCCGTGGGCTGCTTATTTGATCATGCCTGTTTTTGCGTTAGCGAATGCGGGTATCTCATTGCAAGGTATTACCTTGGAAACCTTGAGGGATTCAGTTGTGCTAGGTATTGTCTTCGGGCTCTTTTTGGGCAAACAGTTGGGTGTCTTTACTGGCGCATGGTTGTTGATAAAGTTGAAATGGGTGCGCTTGCCCGATAAAACCAATTGGTTAATGTTGTACGGTGTATCAATTTTGTGCGGGATAGGTTTTACTATGAGTCTGTTTCTTGGTACCCTTTCCTTTGAAAATGAGAGTAGATATTTTGCAGAAGTGCGCATTGGTGTCATGTTAGGGTCAATTTTATCAGGATTGATTGGGGCACTGGTATTAAAAATAGCATTTGCCCAACAGGCAAAGCGGAAGGAGATTCATCGGTGACGCAACAACATCAAAGTAGTTTCATGCAGCGTATGATTGGCTGGTCCATACACGCTTTTACCGCAAGCGGTGCAAGCTTGGGGCTATTAGCGCTCTTTGCTATTTATAAGCATGATTTTTTATTAGCGTTTTGGCTGATGGCAGCGACCATTTTTATTGATGCGGTTGATGGCATGTTTGCACGCATGGTAAAAGTAAAAGAAGTCATCCCTACCATTGATGGCGCATTGTTAGATAATATTGTCGATTTCTTCACCTATACCTTGGTGCCTTGCTTCTTTTTATTAGTGACTGACTTATTGCCTGAAAGCTGGCGTATTGTTTGTGTCATGGCGATTACTTTTTCGTCTGCGTATCAATTTACGCAAGTGGATGCTAAAACGTCCGACCATTTTTTCAAGGGTTTCCCTAGCTATTGGAATATCGCCATTTTCTATCTGTTTTTCTGGCAGTTAAATAGCACCGCTAATATGCTTATTTTGATTACCTTAGCTATTTTAAGTTTTGTGCCGATTAAATATGTTTATCCTTCTCGTCTTGATTATTTAACGGGAAATAAATATTTACGTATTGGCATGGTGATATTGACGATTATCTGGGGATTGGTGACCTTAGGTTTGCTTTGGCTTTATCCCCAAACAAGTCACCCATTAGTGGGTATTTCGGTTGGTTATTTGCTCCTGTATTTTATGATTAGTTTGTACCGTACCTGGGTTCCTCTAAACTCTTTAGTATTGGCTTCCGAATGATATTACCTCAACGAATATTAGTGACGGGTGGCGCAGGTTTTATTGGGTCGCATACCATTCCTGCTTTGCTTGATCAAAATCATCAGGTGGTGGTGCTGGATAATTTATCCTCGGGTAAGTTGGACAATTTGCCGCTTAGACATCCTAATCTCGAATTGATTGAGGGGGATGTGCTTGAGTATCCGCTGGTGCAGGATTTGTTGTCGGGATGCGATGCGGTATTGCATTTGGCGGCTATTTCTTCTGTGCCGCAAACGATTGCTAATCCTATTTATTCTTTCCAGGTAAATACGCAAGGTTTGCTGCATGTGCTGGAAGCGGTTCGTCAGCTGAATCGTTCTATTCGGGTGGTGTATGCCTCTAGTGCTGCTGTGTATGGCAATGTGCAAGAGTTGCCGTGTTCAGATACTAAAAGTTTAATTGAGTTGCCGCTTTCTCCTTATGCTTTACAGAAAAAACATGATGAAGACTATGCGGCTTTGTATGCTAATTTGCATCAGGTGAAAAGTTTAGGGTTGAGATATTTTAATGTTTACGGCGAGCGGCAGGATCCTAATTCTCCTTATTCGGGGGTGATTAGTCGGTTTTTGGATGCGTATCGTCAAAATAAAACACTGACTATTTTTGGGGATGGGTTGCAGTCTCGAGATTTTATTCATGTGTCTGATATTGCTAGGGCTAATTGTTTGGCATTAACTAATGATTATGTTGGTGTGTTGAATATTGCGACTGGGCAGGCTAGTACGTTGTTGGATATGGTGCAGTATATTGAGCGGGCTGGTGGGCGTAAGGCTGAGGTGACGTTTGAGGCTCCAAGAGCTGGCGACATTCGGGCATCTTATGCGGCTATTAATATGGCTAAAACACATTTGGGTTTTGAATCAAATGTATCGCTAGAGCAGGGAATGGCGCGTTTAGTGGCGCTTTGATTTGACTTTCATTCGAGTATTCATGGTTGGTGCCCGGGTCTGATTTGCCTTACCTTATCTAGCTACGTTAAAAATAATTCTTCATATGGGCGTAGCCCGCATGTAATGCGGGGCTTTTTGCTTGATAAATAATAGCGAGTAGCCCGGATTTCGCTACGCTCCATTCTTGATTCCTTTACCGCTGATTATGACTGCTTTGTGGCGCTGGATTTGCTTCTGTTGTGGTTATTAAATCAATTTGTTCATTGCTTGCATTTTTCCATAGTAAATTTGCATTTAGTGCGTAAGAACGCAAATCTTCATTAGGTAGATTGCTGGCATCAATGGTTCTTTGTTTATAAATGGCTCTAGATTCTGTTTTAAGAAAAGATTCAAATTCTCTGGTGTGTTGTGTCGTTTTTTCAAAACCAACTTGTAAAAACGATATTAAATCGGAGATAGTGGATTGATTAGCAATGATTGTCGTTTGAGTGGAAAAATCAATATTTAATATTGGGTTGTCTTTAAGAAATTGTTCTAATCGATCTAGCTCTGTTTGAGTGATGTTAAGAGAGAGATTAAATTCCTTTGATACCCATATTAAACCTTCTATTGCTATAGATCCGAATATAATGCTAGGGATGGCATCATCAAATAAAATGGCCGAAAAATCTGGATTATCGTAATATTTGTTTGTCAGATGGAGGGCAAGCAAAAGAAAAAGGATGGGTGTAATATGGTGATATATCTGTGCTGGTATACTTCTATCCGTTTGGATAAGTTGTTTTTCTTTTTTAAGGTTGGATTGTAATTTGTCTAATTCACTAGCTTGCCATCTATTGAAGCGTAAAGATCGACCATAAGATGTATTAAGAAAATTTTCTGATGTTAAATTGAGGTAAAAGTGTGAGGTTTTTGCGACAGCATTTAAATCACTTATTTTCAGGTTAGTTAAAATACGGAGTATGGCCTCGATTGGGAGGTTTTGTAGATTGATTGGTTCAGGGTTATTTCTCTGCATAGATGGGACCTTTATTTTTTATTAATTATTAGAGTGGCCATCCTGGCAAAATGGTGGGCAGATACTATCTTTTGTGGAAAGAATAGGCAAGCCTGACGGGCGGCTACATCAAACAGCAGTCGAGTATCCCCTCAAAATGGGTTATTATAAGACCATTTTCCGATGGCCATCTTTCAGAGAGTAACCATGTTAGATCATTTAAAGAACAATAAAAGAGCCTGTACTGAGCGCCTTTATGAAGTAACTAGCGCGGATTTACCTATTTCTTGCCCACCACGAGATGAGCGAGTGTGGGATGCGCATCCTAGGGTTTTTCTGCCTGTGGCAGATGTGGGCGAGTATCGTTGCCCGTATTGCAGTGCAGTCTATGTATTAACTGATTGGACGCCAACTGAGAAGTAAGCGCTTTGACTCACCCTGCTGAAAAAATATTAATCATTGGTCCCGCTTGGATTGGGGATATGGTCATGGCTCAGAGTTTATTCAAACTCTTAAAGCATGATCGTCCGCACGTTTTGATTGATGTGTTGGCGCCTGGTTGGACCTTTCCCCTGTTAAGCCGTATGCCTGAGGTAAATCAAGCGATTGAGATGCCGTTGACGCATGGTGAGTTGAATTTGCGGGTTCGGTATCGGTTAGCTAAGTCTTTGCAAAAAAACGGTTATCAACAGGCGATCGTGCTGCCTAATTCTTTTAAATCGGCGTTGATCCCATGGCTGGCTCGCATTCCTAAGCGGACGGGGTTTAAGCGGGAAGGTCGTTCGTTGTTGTTGAATGATGCTCGTCGGTTGGATAAGCAGCGCTACCCGTTGATGATAGATCAGTTTATGGCGTTGGGTCGCTCTCATGTGAGTAAAGAGCCAGCTAAAGCCACCGCCATCATTGCGCTCCCTACTGTCATTCCCGCGCAGGCGGGAACCCATCCCGACTATACAGCTGGTGTAAATTTATGGATGGGTTCCCGCCTGCGCGGGAATGACAGTAG
>JBAQCP010000177.1:0-3785 GCA_049294295.1 Gammaproteobacteria bacterium
CCCCTAAAGGGGAAGGCGTTCTATATCGATTTTTCAGGCGGGAATAAAAGTTTATTCCTTGTTACGCATATGTGGAAACAAGATAACATCTCTAATAGACGGGGAATCAGTAAACAACATCACCAAACGATCAATACCAATTCCTTCACCAGCAGTCGGCGGCAAACCATGCTCTAACGCCGTCACAAAATCTTCATCGTAAGGCATCGCTTCCTCATCACCCGCCGCCTTATCACTCATCTGTTCACGGAAACGCTCAGCTTGATCTTCTGGATCATTTAACTCCGAAAAACCATTCGCAATTTCACGACCACCAATAAATAATTCAAAACGGTCGGTTACAAATGGATTGTCATCGTTACGTCTTGCTAATGGCGACGTCTCTGCAGGATGTTCAGTCAAGAAGGTTGGCTGTATCAAGTGATGCTCTGCGGTCGCTTCAAAAATATCGACCTGCATCTTACCTAAACCTATTCCACTCTTTAACGGAATGTTTAATTTAGCAGCCGTTTTTTTAGCCGCTTCTACGGTATTAATATCTGCCATGGTCAGCGTTGGATTATACTTAAGAATAGCATCAACCATACTAATACGAGTAAATGGTTGACCGAAATCATATTCCACACCTTGCGAGGTGAACGCGGTCTTACCAAAAACTGATAATGCGATTTGACGCAATAAATCTTCTGTTAAATTCATGAGATCATGATAGTCAGCGTACGCTTGGTAAAACTCTACCATGGTGAACTCAGGATTATGTCTAGTAGACAATCCTTCGTTACGGAAGTTACGATTAATTTCAAATACATTTTCAAAACCACCAACCACCAAACGCTTTAAATATAATTCAGGTGCAATGCGCAAATATAAAGGCATATCTAGCGCATGATGATGCGTCACAAATGGCTTAGCAGCCGCACCGCCAGCTAATACTTGCATCATAGGTGTTTCGACTTCTAAAAATTTTCTTTCTTTTAAAAACTGTCGCACAACATCAGTAATCTGCGCACGCAAAATAAAGGTGCGGCGGGAAACATCATTCGCGATTAAATCCAAATAACGCTGACGGTAACGCGTTTCTTGATCAGCTAAGCCATGAAATTTATCAGGCAAAGGACGAATAGATTTTGTTAATAAGTGAATTTTTTTCGCCTTAACAGATAACTCACCTGTTTTTGTGCGAAACAAGCTGCCTTCTACACCAATAATATCGCCCAAATCCCAATGCTTGAATTCTTCATACACTTCAGGGGTCACATCTTCTTGGCGAACATATAACTGAATACGACCCGACATATCTTGGATATGTGTAAAGCTTGCTTTACCCATCAAACGACGCAGCATAATACGGCCAGCCAGCTTTACTTCAATAGGATTCGCTTCTAAGCTTTCCGCTTGGCTTTCAGCATGTTCTTTTAAAAGATCAGCCGCTAATGCATCCCGCCTAAAGTGCGTTGGGAAAGCCTTACCATGCGTCCGCCATTCAGCTAATTTTGCACGACGTTGTGCTATCAAATCATTGGTATCAATTACTTCATTTTCTTGTTTTTCGTCAGACATAATTACAATCCACTTAATAAACTTGCTTCGATAAATTTATTTAAATCGCCGTCTAATACAGCTTGTGTGTTACCTACTTCAACGCCGGTACGTAAATCCTTAATGCGCGACATATCTAATACATAGGAACGAATTTGACTACCCCAGGTAATCTCTTTTTTATTCGCCTCTAATGCTGTTTGTTTATCCTGTTTCTTCTGCATTTCTAGTTCATATAATTTAGCGCGTAACTGTTTCATACACTGAGCACGATTTTTATGCTGGGAACGATCCGACTGACACTGCACAACGGCACCCGTTGGTACGTGAGTAATTCGCACAGCAGAATCTGTTTTATTAACATGCTGCCCGCCGGCTCCACCCGCTCGATAAGTATCCACACGTAAATCAGCAGGATTAATATCAATCGCTATGTTGTCATCAATTTCTGGCGACAAAAAGACGGACGCAAATGAAGTATGGCGTTTGTTATTAGAGTCAAATGGCGATTTACGCACTAAACGATGCACACCGCTTTCAGTACGCAACCACCCATATGCATAAGCACCTTCAAAACGAATCGTCGCACTTTTAATGCCTGCAACATCACCAGGTGATACTTCAATTAATTCTGTTTTAAAACCCTGACGCTCACCCCAACGTAAATACATACGCAATAGCATGTCGGCCCAATCTTGAGCTTCGGTACCACCGGCACCCGATTGAATATCCATGTAAGCCGCATTAGCATCCATTTCACCAGAAAACATACGGCGGAATTCAAGCTGCTCTAGTTGCTTTGTTAGCTTTTCAACATCTTTATTAATCGCATCTAGGGTATCAGTATCATTTTCACTGCTTGCCAGTTCATACAATTCTTCGGTATCGCGAAGATGTGCTTGCAAGGCTTGCATCATCTTAACTGTGTCTTCAATTTGAGCACGTTCTTTGCCCAAGGCTTGGTTTTTTTCTAGCTGTGACCAAACAGCTGGGTCTTCAAGCGCTAGCTTTATTGCTTCAAGTCTGGCAATTTTTTGATCAACCTCAAAGATACCCCCAAATACTTTCAAGGCGGGTTTGTAGCTCCCTGAGGTAATTCCGCATAGATGTGATTTCAATCATGATTCTAGCCTTTCTGATAATTGTGGACAATTTAACAAGATTTGGGCTTGGAATCTATTACTATGGGACATATTATAGGCGTCTGGCAAAAAAACTGGCCGCAGAATCTCAATAAGGATTATATTCATGTCATCTTCTAGGGAAACCACCCCAACCCTTTTTAAACGCCGACCAAATGTTATGGCCCCTCAAGCAGTGTTTGATTCGCTGTTGAAGCAATACCCAGATATGTTCCGACCAGCAGAACAGCTGCTACTTAGACATGTTATAGAAATGCTAGACACCGAAGGTGCTTATGAAAAAATTGACCTAATTTCTGAAATAATAGAATTAAGTAAAGCCTTATTAACGAATAGACCATCTGATCCCTTTAGCACATTTAAAAATGAGCTATATCAATCTATGTACACTACCTATATCAGGCTGCTGAATACAAATATGACGACTTTTAAACCAAGCTCCTAGCAAAAACGAAAGCGTCTTCTTGACCGGCAGGTGTCGGATAATAATTCTTACGCTCGCCAATCTGGTAAAAGTGCATTTTCTGGTACATAGCAATGGCTGGGGCATTAGAGACACGAACTTCTAAGTAAACAATGGCTGCATTTTGTTTTTTGGCTTCGCTGATGGCATGTTCCAACAGCTGCGTACCTATTCCCTGATGCTGGTAGGCATGCGGAACGCCTATGTTTAATATATGGCACTCCTCTACCTTAATGGATACCACAATAAAGCCAATGATTTGCTTATCCCTTTCTAGCACCCAACCGACATAGCCCGCATCAAAGCAGGTTTTAAAGGTATCCATGTTCCAAGGAGCCACGTGAACGGCTTGCTCGATGACCAAGATTTGGGGGAGATCAGATTTGGTTAGGGGACGTAGCATTGTTTGCTTCCTTAGGCGTATGAGAGTAATGGTACCGTTTGCTTGATTACTTTGCTAGATGGGCTGCCTGGTAATTTTGGGTGGGAAAGTGTAGCCTGGATGGTAACTGCCATCATGGCAAGCCACTACTGTCATTGCGAGCCACTACTGTCATTCCCGCGAAAGCGGGAACCCATTTCAAACATACAGCAGAAGTATCGTTATAAATGGATTCCCGCTTTCGCGGGAATGACAGTAG
>JBAQCP010000178.1:0-3319 GCA_049294295.1 Gammaproteobacteria bacterium
GATCCCGCGCCTTCGCGCGGGACGACAAGGTGCGGGTTCGCATGCAGTTTATTTTCAACGACAAAACGAGCGACGCAGCGCAGCCCATTGCCGCATTGTTCAGCTTCTGAGCCATCAGCATTATAAATGCGACAAAAGAAATCTGCTTTTTCGCTAGGTTCGATCACCAACAATTGGTCAAAGCCGATGCCAATATAGCGATTAGCTAAAGTTGGGATGTCTAATGTTTCAATCTCTAAGGACTGATTTATATTATTAATAATAATAAAATCATTACCTAGGCCGTGCATTTTACTAAAGTGTACCGCTTTCACTGGTTTCACCTGCAAATGTGGGTTTTTCGGGTAAATATAATCTGCCGGTTTGACCGCACGCGGTTAAACAAACAACGATTAGCATAATGATTACATGCTTCATAAGTTAACCCTGTGTCTTTCTAACATGCGCAATTAAATGGTTGGCAGATGTTTTGTTATCGACATTTTCTTGGCCTTGCAGCTTTAGCAAAATATCAGGTAACAATTCTTTACCTAATTCTACACCCCATTGATCAAAAGGGTTAATCCCCCAGATAACACTTTGTACAAATATTTTATGTTCATACATAGCAATAAGCGAGCCTAGGTTCTTAGGGGTAAGGCGTTTCATAAAAATAACAGTGCTGGGTTTGTTGCCAGTAATAATACGGTGATGCGCTAAAAATTCAGCTTCTGCCGGATCGTAATTGGCAGCTAGTAATTCTTGCTTTGCTTCTTCATAGGTTTTACCTTGCATAAAAGCAGTGGCTTGGCTTAGCGCGCTAGCCATTAAAATTTGATGGTGTATATCAGTGGTGCCATCTGCATTTTGTCCCGTTAAGATGAAATCCATAGGAACCAGATGGGTGCCTTGATGTAATAATTGATGGTAAGCGTGTTGACCGTTAACACCTTCTTCACCAAATAGAATAGGCGTGGTGATGTAATCCAGGCTATCACCATTTAATGCGACCGATTTGCCATTGCTTTCCATTTCTGCTTGTTGCAAATACGGCACTAAGTATCGTAAGCAATTGCTATAAGGAATGATGGCTTGGGTTCTGGCATCAAAGAAATTGGTATACCAGATACCTAATAATGCCATGATGACCGGAATATTATGGGTTAAGTCGGTCTGTTTGAAATGTTCATCCATCTCAAAGCCGCCTGCCAGAAAATCAGCAAAATGTTGATTGCCTATCATGAGGGCAAGGGGCAAGCCTATCGCAGACCAAACGGAATAACGTCCACCAACCCAATCCCACATCGGTAGGATATGAGCGGCTACTATGCCAAATTGTTCTGCTTTTTTAGGCGCTGACGTAATCGCAATAAACTGTTTGCTAAGTACATCTGGGCCTAATTTTTCTTTCATCCAAGCGACAATGGTATTGGCATTGGTCATGGTTTCAATCGTGGTAAATGATTTTGATGAAATAATAAATAAGGTAGTTTCAGGATCTATTTTTTGCCACGTGCGTTCTAAATGTTCTCTATCTACGCTGGAGATGAAATAGCAGGTTAAATCAGGGTGGCTGTAATGATGTAGTGCTTCGACAGCCATTTTAGGGCCTAAATACGATCCACCGATACCAATATTAACAATATGCTTAATAGGCTTGCCGGTTACACCTAGCCAAGTTTGCTTATGCACCTGATCGACAATATCACGCATTTTTTGCTGAGTGGCTTCAATTTCATCAGCAATGTTTTTACCCTTCACGTTCACGGGACGCTTTAACTGATCTCTCAAGGCCGTGTGTAAGGCTGGGCGTTTTTCTGTATTGTTGACGGATGCACCACTAAATAAGTCGTTTATTTTTTGCGATAAATTGGCGTTTTTAGCCAAATTAAATAATAGATCTAGTGTTTTTGAGGAAATACGATGGCGGGAGTAATCAAATAAAAAATCTTGCCATTCAAACGATAATTGCTTAGCACGCGTATTATCTGCTGCAAACCAGTCTCTCATTCGTTCATGAGCGATTTCTTGTTGATGGGTTTGTAATTCTTTATAGCCAGGCAATTCAGTCAATTTAGTCATCTCTTATCCATCTAGGCGGTGTACACAACAAAATCAGGCATGTATCATATAGTATCTGCGAAGTGCTATGAGGTACATGTATATGGACGAACTTTTACAACATTTAGAATTGAAGCTCAAGGGGTTTGTGGAGCAGCAAGCCGAGCTTAAAAAAACCAATAAGCACCTTTATCAAAGCAAGTCGATGTTAACTCACGAAAAAGAGCTAATGTTGGTTAAGCAACAAAAAGCGGTCACGCAAATAGAAGCCTTAGTTTCTAAATTAAAAGCGATAGAGAATATATCATGAGTAATGAAATCATTAGCACAACCATTGAAATCCTAGGCAAGTATTACCCTATTCGCTGCCCAGAAGCTGAGGCGTCCTCGTTACAAGAGGCAGCCATTTTATTGAATAAGAAGATGTTAGAAGTTCAAGAATCGGGTAAAGCGATTAATCTAGAGCGTATCGCAATTATTACAGCCCTAAATATTGCGCATGAATATTTAGAGCTGAGTCAGCAAAAAACTAGCATACTGGGCAACATCACCCAACGGTTGACGCAATTACAAGATAAAATTGATCATGTGATGGGGAATGCGGAGCCCGTGGAGATGATTTATACAACCGAGTAAACAGCAACTCCGACAAAAGTTTCAAGCGCTCCGCAATAAGATATCTGCTCGCTATCGTGAGCAAGCAGCTTTTGCGGCAGCATCTCTTTTTGCTAATCTGCCTTTTTTTAATGCAAAATATATCGCCTGTTATTTGCCTACCAGTCAAGAATTCGATACACAGCCCATCATAGATTTGATTTGCAAAGCCAAGCGTCATTGTTATTTGCCGGTCATTAATGAAGATAAGGCTATTCATTTTGTGCGCTATCAGCAGGATGCCGAATTATTGGAAAATGAATTTTCTATTCTTGAGCCAGTTGAACGATATGAAGTGATTGCTCCTAGCCAGTTAGATGTGGTGCTGATGCCGTTAGTGGCGTTTGATAATTACGGCCATCGATTGGGTATGGGGGGCGGGTATTATGATAGGACGTTTAATTTCTTGCAGGATCAGCCTAGGCGTAAGATGAAGATGATAGGGGTGGCTTTTGCGCAGCAACAAGCAGAAAAGATAGTGTCTGATCCTTGGGATATTAAGTTGGATGGGGTGTTGACGGAGAAAGGGTTTATTAAGTTTTGATATTTGATTGTTGCTCTGTGCAGTCTGGATGGAGCGTAGCCCCACATTGTCATCCCGAGCATAGCGAGGGATCTCCATCTA
>JBAQCP010000179.1:0-3608 GCA_049294295.1 Gammaproteobacteria bacterium
GGCGGGAACCCATCCATAACGTTACTTCTGCTGTATATTAGAAATGGGTTCCCGCCTTCGCGGGAATGACAGCAGTAATCTGAGCGGCACCCAATAAACTTATTTATCCAACGACTTCAACCCTTCAGCAGTATATCTATCTCCTGCTATTTTTTCCGGTGCAAACAACTCATCCAACGCTTCAACTTCCGCACCAGATAATTCCAGCTTCACAGCCTCTACATTCTCTTCCAAATATTTCTCCCGCTTCGTACCAGGAATAGGAATAATATTATTGGATTTCGCCAACACCCAAGCTAAAGACATCTGCGCAGGTGTACAACCTTTTTTGGCAGCCATACTGACTAATCCGTCTACCAACAGATGATTTCTATCAAAGTTATCCCCTTGAAAACGGGGATTAGCACGTCTAAAGTCATATTTTTCTAAACTGGCAACACTAGGTATTTTATTCGTTAAAAACCCACGCCCTAATGGGCTATAAGCCACGAAACTAATCATTAATTTTTCACACAAAGGCAGCAATTCTTTTTCTGGATCACGCGTCCATAAAGAGTACTCAGACTGCAAGGCAGTAATAGGATGAACAGCATGTGCTTTTTGCAACGTCTCGGCACTAACTTCCGATAGACCAATATAACGCACCTTACCTTCTCTCACTAAGTCGGCCATTGCGCCAACTGTTTCTTCGATAGGAACATTTTTATCTAAACGATGCAGGTAATAAAGATCAATGACATTAATACCCAAACGTTTCAAACTAGCGTCGCAGGCTGCTTTAACATATTCTGGGCGTCCATTAACGCGACGTATTTGTGAATTATTTGGATCCCGCTGAATACCAAACTTTGTCGCTAAAATAATTTTACTCCATTGGCCTTTAAAAGCCTTAGCCAGTAATTCTTCATTTGCGCCCATACCATATATATCGGCCGTATCAAAAAAATTGACCCCTAGCTCTAATGCTTTGTGTAAAGTTGCAATGGATTCAGCTTCATTGGCCGCACCATAAAATTCAGACATCCCCATACAACCTAAGCCGATAGAAGATACTCTTAATTTAGTGTCGCCCAATTGTTTGGTTTTCATATTGTTCCTCAATGACGTTTGCTTGCTATAAAGTTAATAATGCCAGAAAAATCTAGCTCACCAAACCCTTGATTCACATACAACTGATAAAGTTCGGTGGCAGCCGCTCCCAAAGGAATGGCGGCCTGCACAGCTTCCGCCGCATGTTGACCCAAATGTAAATCTTTCAGCATCATGTTAGCCATAAAACCTGGCTGGTAATCATGGCTAGAGGGCGCTTGTTCGAGGATGCCTGGGGCAGGACAATAACTTGTCATGGACCAACATTGGCCGGATGCATTTGAGCTGATGTCAAAAAAAGTTTTGGGATCTAAGCCTAGTTTTTGCGCCAAATTAAAGGCTTCGCTCGTGCCTATCATGGAAATGCCTAATAACAAATTATTACAAATTTTAGCTGCCTGGCCATTACCCGCATCGCCGGCATGAATAATTTTTTTACCTATGGTTTGTAAAATCGGTAACGCCCGCTCAAAATGCTCTTTTAAACCGCCCACCATAAACGTTAAGCTTGCTTGAGCCGCCCCAGCCACACCACCTGAAACAGGCGCATCGAGCATCGCTATTTGATGTTGTTTAGCAGTTTCATGCAATGCTCTCGTTGTTACAATATCAATAGAGGAGCAATCAATATACAGTGTGCCGGGCTTTGCTTGTAGAAAAATACCTACATCGCCCAAACAAATACTATTTACTTGCTCTCCTGTTTGGACGCTAGTGATAATCACACTGGCTTCTTTCGCAAGCTCTGCTAGGGAACCTACCTGCTTTGCAGGCGTTCCATCAAAAGCTTGTGCCAGTGCTGGTGCCACATCATAAACTAAGACGGAAAAGCCCGCTTTAATCAAATTATGCGCCATAGGATTACCCATATGGCCTAAGCCGATAAACCCTATTGTACTCATGTTGATACCCTCGGATACCATCGCTCAGTGACTGTTTTTAATTTAGTATAAAATCGAACGGCATCTGCACCATACATTTGGGTATCTGCAAAAATAGAGCGTTTCCAACCACCAAAACTATGATATGCCACTGGCACCGGAACAGGCACATTGACACCCACCATCCCTACTTGAACTCGTTCCACGAATTGGCGGGCCGTGTAGCCATCGGTAGTAAAAATAGCGGTACCATTACCATATTCATGATCATTGACGAGCGCTAACGCTTCTTCAAAATTTTTCGCCCTCACAATAGAAAGAACGGGGCCAAAAATTTCCTCTTTGTAGATACGCATGTTAGGCATGACATGATCAAATAAACTAGGCCCCATAAAGAAACCATCAGGGTGATCGGCCGCTTTATCTTGACTGCCATCTATGACTAACGTTGCCCCTTCTTCTTGACCTTTTTTAATATAAGACTGCACTTTTTCCCAATGGATTTTAGTGACTAAGGGTCCCATTTCAATATTACAAACATTTCCCGCACCTACTTTTATTTTTTCTATGCGCGGCTGCATTTTTTTAATTAAGGCATCAGCAATCTCATCACCGACAGCGACTACAACAGAGATCGCCATACAGCGTTCACCTGCACAATTATAGGCAGACGTAACAATCGCTTCTACCGTTTCATCTAAATTGGCGTCTGGCATAACAATACAATGATTTTTAGCGCCGCCAAAAGCTTGTACGCGTTTATTATGTTGGGTAGCTGTTTGGTAAACATATTCAGCAATATTGGTTGAACCAACAAAACTTACAGCTTTAACATCTTGGTGTGTTAATAAAGCATCAACTGTTTCTTTGTCGCCATGGACAACATTGACAACACCATCTGGCAGACCCGCTTCTTTAATTAATTCAACCAAGCGCACAGCACAAGAAGGATCTTTTTCTGAAGGTTTTAAAATAAATGTATTTCCGCACGCAATAGACATGGGAAACATCCACAATGGGATCATGGCAGGAAAATTAAATGGGGTAATACCCACACAAACACCTAGCGGCTGTAAAATAGAATAAGCATCAACATTAGAAGCTACTTCGCTATTAAAATTCCCTTTTAAATAATTAGGGATGCCGCAGGTAAAATCAACTACATCGATTCCACGACGAATGGATGCTAGCGCTTCATCAATTGTTTTGCCATGTTCGCGATTGATAATAGCCGCTAATTCGTTAATATTATTTTCGAGGAGTTCTTTATAGCGAAAAAGAATTTTGGCTCTTTGTAAAGGCGTGGTATTCATCCAAGCGGGCAATGCGTTTTTGGCTGCTTGAACTGCTTGATCAACTGTTTTATTGTCTGCAACGCCGACTTGGCCAATGACAATTCCTTGCGCGGGATTGTAAATGTCTAATTTGCGTGTTGCCTCTGTTGTTGAACGCCCATTTATTATATGGCTAACATGGTATGTCTTCATCACTAACTCCTTGTGATTGTGTAGCCCGAATGACGCCATTGCTGTCATTGCGAGTCACTACTGTCATTCCCGCGAAAGCGGGAACCCATTTCAAACATACAGCAGAAGTATCGTTATAAATGGATTCCCGCTTTCGCGGGAATGACAGTAG